>JAAZNB010000658.1 GCA_012798515.1 Chloroflexota bacterium | reverse complement strand
TACGACCCGGAGGCGAAGTAAGGTTGTATTCCTGGTGCAGGCGTCCTGGCCGCGGGGTAAGGTGCCGGAGCGCCAGGGGGTAATCCCTTTTTTTTGCAGGTCGGGCTTCCACGCCCGACCGAACATTTCTCTTCCTGGTGCAGGCGCTCTGCGCCGCACCGGCGGACGGGCGCTCTGCGCCCCGTGACCATCGGGAAGGCGCCCCGGCTGCGGGGAAAGGCGCCGGAGCGCCGTGGGGTAATCCTTTTTTTGCAGGTCGGGCTTCCATGCCCGACCGAACATTTCTGGCAAGGGATGCCGGCTTACCCGCACCACCTCAGGCATACCCCGGTGCTTCTCTTCCTGGTGCGAGCGCTCTGCGCCTCGTGACCATCGGGAAGGCGCCCCGGCTGCGGGGAAAGGCGCCGGAGCGCCGTGGGGGAGGCCCACACGCAGAGCGTATGGGCCAGGAAGTGCTCTGCGCCGCACCGGCGGACGGGCGCTCTGCGCCCCGTGACCATCGGGAAAGCGCCCCGGCCGTGGGGAAAGGCGCCGGAGCGCCTGGGGGAGGCCCACACGCAGAGCGTATGGGCCAGGAAGAGGCTGGGCCAGGAATGGGGTCATAGATGAGAAAATTCATGCCCCAAATGGATTAACAGGTATAGAGAGGTTCATAGTAGTATAATGATTCCAAAACTTTATATGTGGACAGGAGGCCGTGATGAACCTGGAAGTGGAATCCAGCTCGAAAGTCGTGCCCTGGTGGGTGAAGAATAAAGCACCCTGGACGGGCGATTTCTTTCAAAAAATGCACTTACGACCCGACGACGCACTGGAGCTGCGTGTACAACGCATCCGCCAGGCGATGGTACCCCTGTATCGAGACGGCAAGCGCCGCCTATCGGTGACCCAGGCGTTGATCGTCACCCGCGTTTACCAGGAGACGGAAGGCATGCACCCGGCCATTCGCCGGGCGTTGTCGATGAAAGCCGTCTTTGAACAGATTCCCCTGGCGTTACAGCCCGACCAGCTGCTCATGGGCACCTCTTCCAGCGGGCCGCACATCGTCGATTTCAATCCCTATTTTCTGCCCACCACGCCTGAAGAGTGGGAGGCCAACGCCGACATGGATTCGGCCATCGACGCGGCTGCCGAGCGCTACGTCTTCCCTGAAGAAGACCGCAAGGCGTTCAAAGAGATCCTCTGGCCCTACTGGCGCCTGCACGCCCGCGAGGCCTTTTTCTTCAATGAACTGCGCACCCACGATCCCGATGCCTGGTATTACTTGAAGTTCGGCCAGGCGGCTCGTTATTCTCCCCTCATCGGCGGCGGCCAGGCGCACACCATTCAAGAATACGTGATCTTCCTGCGCAAGGGCATGCTGGCCGTGATGGACGAGATCAAGGCCCACCTGGCCGAGATCGATGCGGCTTACCCCAACGGGTTGGTCGATTTCGATCGCCGCAACCTGTACCAGGCCATGTTGATCACCGCCGAAGGCCTGCTGGCCTACGCCCGGCGCAACGCCGATTACGCTGAATCCCTGGCGGCGGAAGAAAGCGACGCAGACCGCAAGGCCGAGCTGCTGGAGATGGCGCGCATCTGCCGCAAGGTGCCGGCCTACCCCGCCGAGAGCTGGTGGGAAGCCCTGCAGGCCTTCCACTTCCTGCGCCTGGCCACTTCCATGGCCGAGGGCGCCGATTCGCACTCCGCCGGCCGTTTCGACCAGTATATGCTGCCCTTCTTGCAGCGCGACCTGGACAACGGCCTGAGCATGGAAAAAGCCCAGCAGCTGTTGGAAATGTTGTTCCTCAAGTGGAACGAGACGCGCGCCTACAAGCTCAAGTTGAGCGTGGGCAGCGCCGGCGGCGGCAACAATGACAAGATCAACATCGGTGGCATCGACGAGCAAGGCCGTGAAATGGCCAATACGCTTTCGTACATGCTGCTGGAAGCCCACGCCCACGTGCACATGGTCGATCCCAACCTGTCGGCCCGCCTGCACCGCAACACCCCGGACGAGTTCCTGCGCCCGGTGCTGGAAGTGGTGCGCCTGGGCGGCGGCCTGCCCATCCTGGTCAACGACGAGGCCATCATCCCCTCCCTGATGAACGAATCCGGGGTGAAGCTGGAGCACGCCCGCCATTACGGCGACGTGGGCTGTGAAGAGAACCTGACCGACCCCAACATGACCGGGGCCGACATGAACGGGCGCAACAATTCCGGCTGGATCAACCTGCCCAAGCCGGTGGAGCTGGCCCTGTTCAACGGCGTCAACCCGCTCAACGGGGCCCAGGTCGGGCCACGCACCGGCGACCCCCGCAGCTTTACCCGCATGGACCAGTTCGTCGAGGCCGTGCGCACCCAGGTGGAATACGCCGTGCACATGAACGCCCTGATCAACAACGTCTACGACTACGTCTTCAGCCGCAACTATCCCCTGGTGTACCACGACCTGATGCACCCCGGCCCGCGTAACAGCGGCATCGACATGAACGCCGGCGGTTGTATGTACAACGCCACCGGCTGCCTGGCGGTGGGCATGGCCAACGCCGGTGATATGCTGGCCGCCGTGGATACGCTGATATTCCGCCAGGAAGAAACCACCTGGGACGAGCTGCTGGACGCCCTGCAGCATAACTGGGAGGGCTACAGCGAGCTGCAGCGCAAGGCCATCGCCGCGCCCAAGTACGGCGCCGACGACGTGTACGCCGACGAGTGGGCGCGCACCCTGTTGAACATGTACATGGATGCCTACGAGAAACATCCCACCACCCACGGCGGGCACTTCAACGTAGGCCTGATCAGTATGGGCAACTACGTCCCCCTGGGACACTGGGTGGGCGCCTCACCAGATGGGCGCAAGCAGGGCGACTCGCTCAGCGATTCCACCGCTCCCTCTACCCTGGCCCCGGTGGTAGGCCCCACGGCCACCCACCGTTCGGCGGCGCGGGCCATCGATTCCTACCGCACTGCCAATGGGGTGACCTTCAACCAACGCTTCAACGCCACCTCGGTGATGACGTCCCGCGAGGTCAGCAAGTGGGCCGACCTGGTGCGTGACTACGTGGATGCCTGTGGCATGGAAGTGCAGTACACCGTGGTGGATGGCGCCGCCCTGCGCCTGGCCCAGGCCAACCCCGGCGAATACCGCGACCTGCTGGTGCGGGTGGGCGGTTACAGCGCCGTGTTCGTCGAGCTCAGCAAAGAGGTCCAGGATTCGATCATCGCCCGTGCGGAGCAGCAATTTTGAACGGACTGGTCTTCAACATTCAGCGCTACTCTATTCATGACGGCCCCGGCATCCGTACCGTGGTGTTCCTCAAAGGCTGCCCGCTGGAATGCCTGTGGTGCTGTAACCCGGAGTCCCAGTCGTTCAAACCCGAGCTTCAATTCTTTGCCGCCACCTGCACACATTGCGGCCTGTGCATCCAGGCCTGTCCTGAAGATGCCCTCAACCCGGATCCCTGGCTGAAGACGGGTAAGAAGATCGACCGTAGTAAATGCACGGCCTGTGGCGAGTGTACCCAGGTGTGCCCCAGCGGGTCCCTCAAGATTTACGGCCAGGAGATGAGCGTCGAGGCCGTGGTGGAAGAAGTGCTGCGCGACACCTCGTATTACCGCCGCTCCGGCGGTGGGGTGACGCTCTCGGGCGGCGAGCCCATGGGGCAGCCCGACTTCGCCCGCCAGGTCTTGCAGGCCTGTTACGAGCACAACGTCCATACCGCCATCGAGACCACCGGCGTGGTGGCCTGGCCCCTGTACGAGGCCATCCTGCCCTACACTGACCTGTTCCTGTACGACATGAAACACATGGACAGCCAGGTGCATCGCCAGCTCACCCGGGTGCCCAACGAGCGCATCGTGGATAACGCCCGCCGCCTGTCTGCCGCCGGCGCCCGCATCATCCTGCGCATCCCACTCATTCCCGGCCTGAACACCCAGCCGGAAAACCTGGAGCGCACTGCCGACCTGGCCGCCGAGCTGGGCGTGCTGGAAGTGCACCTGATGACCTTCCACCAGATGGGCAAGGACAAGTACATCCGCCTGGAGCGGGACTACCAGCTGCCCGAGATGCCCAATTTCTTGCAGTGGAACGAGGGCCAGGAAGTCATCCACCGTGCTCGCCAGAGCATGACCGCCCGGGGACTGAACGTGTTCATCGGCGGGTAGTTTCGTTTTCTCATCACTATTGCGCGGGACGCTGGCCTGGGTTGGCCCAGGGGCGTCCCGCGTTGTATTTTCTCTCCTGTGAGCCGGCCGCGTATCGTTTTGGCGGATCGCTTGGATGCTTTCCGGCTCGCAGGTGGGCTCTCGGCTTGACTTTTTCCCCGGCCCGGCTATAATCAATGTAATCCTGTAATTACAGGATTACTACCCGGAAGGCCGAGATGATCGATTTCTCCAGCTACGTCCCCTATTACGTCCAGCTGCGTGACCAGCTCAAGGCGCGCATCGAAGACAAGGTATGGAAGAACGGCGACAAATTGCCCGGTGAGGTGGAGCTGTGCCGTGAGTTCGGCGTCAGCCGCACGGTGGTGCGCCAGGCGCTGCTCGAACTGGAACTGGCCGGTTACATCCTGCGCCGCAAGGGCCGTGGGACGTTCGTGGCCGGGCCCAAGATCAGCGAAGGCCTGGTGCAGAAGCTGACCGGTTTCTACCAGGACATGATCGAGCAGGGCCGCCAGCCCTCCACCCGCGTGCTGGTGCAACGCCTGGCGCCGGCCAGCGATGTGCTGGCGACCGCCCTCCAGGTGGAGCCCGGGACAATGCTGGTGGAGATCCGCCGCCTGCGCTTCGTGGACGGCGAGCCGATCACCCTGGTGACCAGCTACGTGCCGCAGGCTCTCTGCCCGCAGCTGGACCAGGTAGACCTGAACGACCGTTCCCTGTACGACTACCTGGAGAACCACTGCCGCCTGGTGATCGCCCGCGCCCACCGCTCCATCGAGGCCATGTTGCTGGACGAGGCCGACGCCGCCCTGCTGCAGGCGCGCCCCGGCGACGCCGCTATCCGCCTGGAGAGCATTGCTTTCCTGGAAGACGGCCGGCCGGTGGAGTATTACCTGGCCTACCACCGCGGCGACCGGGCGCGCTTCGAGATCGACCTGGTGCGCCGCCGCGAGCAGTGGCGGGCGCTGAACTGGGACCCGGGCAGCGAGACGGCGCCCGGCCCGTAAACCGCGAATCGTGTTGGATACCCTATTGTGGAGAGATGCAGACATGGATATTCCCTTTACCTTCACTGTGCCCCTGCCCACAGCCGTCCCGACCCGGGCGGATAAACACCTCGAGCGGCGCCTGAGCGCCCTCAAGGGCCAGTTCCTGGACACGGAACGTTACCAGGCCATGCTGGCCGAGGAAGACCGCCTGGTCTACGAAGTCTACGAGATCCACCGCCCCGAAGTGCCCGGCGAGCTGCTTCTGGGGATCTCGGTGGTACACCCCGGCCAGGTGGGCCAGGAGTTCTTCATGACCAAGGGCCATTTCCACACCGTCCTCGACACAGCCGAAATCTATTACGTGCTCAAGGGCGAAGGTTTCATGGTCATGGAGACGCCCGAAGGGGCCTGCTCGGTGGAAGCGCTCACCCCCGGCAAGGTGCTGTACGTGCCGCCGCGCTGGGGCCACCGTTCGGTGTGCACGGCGCGCCAGGACGACCTGGTCACGCTGTTCATCTACCCGGCCAACGCCGGCCACGACTACGGCACCATCGAGCAGCAGGGATTCCGCAAGCTGGTCATCGAAGGCGCCGCAGGTATCGAAGTCATCGACAACCCGCGCTGGAAGCAGTAAACCCATGGAAAATGAAGGCCTGAAGAATTACCGCGTCCTGGTCACGGCCACGTCTTACGGCCACCACGACCCGCGTTTAAAGACCCGCCTGGAAGAGGCGGTGGGAGAAGTGGTTTACAACACCACCGGCAAACCGCTCACCTCGCAGCAGCTGCAAACCCTGCTGCCCGGCATGGACGCCTACATCGCCGGCCTGGACGAGGTCGACCGCCCGGCGCTGCTCTCCACCCAGCGTTTGAAGGTCATCAGCCGTTACGGCGTGGGGGTCGACAACATCGACCTGGCCACTGCCGCCGAACGCGGCGTGGCGGTGACCAACACCCCCGGCGCCAATTCGGTCTCGGTGGCCGAGCTGGCCATCGGCCTGATGCTCTCGCTGGCGCGCAGCATTCCCGAGGCGGTCAATGTCACCCGCCAGGGCGAGTGGCCGCGCTGCAGCGGCGTTTCGCTGCAGGGCAAGACGGTGGGCATCCTCGGCCTGGGCATGATCGGCCGGCTGTTGTCCCGCCGCCTGGCCGGCTTCGACTGCCAGATCGTGGCTTACGATCCCTTTCCGGACGAAGCCTTTGCCCGCCAGAACGGGGTCGAGCTTTTGCCCATGCAGCAGGTGCTGGCCCAGGCCGATTTCCTCAGCCTGAACATGCCCCTGCTGCCTGAGACGCGCCACCTGGTAAACGACGAGTTCCTGGCGTGCATGAAACCGGGCGCCTACCTGGTCAACACGGCGCGCGGCGAAATCATCGACGAGGCCGCCCTGGTGCGCGCCTTGCAAAACGGGCAGCTGCGCGGCGCAGCCCTGGACGCTTTTTGCCAGGAGCCGCCCGACGCCGCCAGTACACTGCTGTCACTGCCCCAGGTATTGGTGACCCCGCACATGGGGGCGCACACCGACAGCGCCATCAACGCCATGGGCCGCATGGCCCTGGAAGGCTGCCTGGCCGTGCTGCAGGGCGGCGTTCCCCAATACCGGGTGGTTTGAATCAGGTTCACGAGAAACACAATCAGGGAGATAAGCTGATGTCGAAACAAGCTGTTCTGGAACAGGTCAATTCGCTGGGACTGCTGGCCGTGCTGCGCGGCCCCTCGCCGGAACTGACCGTCAAAATGGTGGAAGCGCTGGTGGCCGGCGGCGTCAAGGGCATCGAGATTACCTATTCCACGCCCAACGCCGAAGAAGTGGTGGCCACCCTGGCGCGCCGTTTTGGGGGTGAGATCTTGCTGGGGATGGGCACCCTTACCCGGCCGGAGCAGGCCGAAGCGGCCCAGGCGGCCGGGGCCAGCTTCCTGGTCAGCCCGGTGTGCGAGCCGGACCTGGTGCGCGCCATGGTCGCCACCGGCCTGGCCGTCATGGCCGGGGCGCTGACCCCCACCGAGGTGCTGCGCGCCTACCAGCTGGGCTCAGACGTGGTCAAGGTCTTCCCCGGTTCGCTGACCGGCCCGAGCTACATCAAGGCCCTCAAGGGCCCATTCCCGTACATTCCCATGATGCCTACCGGCGGGGTCAGCGCGACCAACGTCAAGGATTGGTTTGCGGCCGGCGTGGTAGCCGTGGGCGCGGGCAGCGAGCTGTGCCCGCCGCAGCTGGCCAGGGAAGGCCGCTTCGACGAGATCTCCAGCGTGGCCGCCAATTTCGTGCGCGTGGTAAACGAATCTCGCCCCCAGCAGAAATAAGCGTGGAGAGGAACATGGCAGAGGCTTTCAACGTCGTCCCCAAGAGCGTCCCTACTTTTTATTTCATCGGCGTGACCACCACGAAATCGTCGATCATGCAGATCTTCCCCCTGTGGATGGAGATCCTCGGCCATCCAGAGATGGTCATCGAAGGGGTGGACATCCGCATACACGCCGACCCGCAGGATTACCGCCAGGCCGTGGCGCAGATCAAGTACGATCCTCTGTCGCAGGGCGCCCTGGTCACCACCCATAAGATTGACCTGTACCAGGCCAGCCAGGACATGTTCGAGTACCTCGATCCCTACGCCCGCACCTGCGGTGAGCTTTCCAGCATCTCCAAACTGGACGGGCGCCTGGAAGGCCACGCCAAGGATCCCATCACGGCCGGGCTCAGCCTGGACGCCATCCTTGGCCCCGGGTACTTCGGGCGCACGGGCGGCCAGGTGCTGTGCTTTGGCGCCGGGGGCTCGGGTGTGGCCACCGCCCTGCACCTGATCAACAAGCCGGACCCGGCCGACCGCCCGGAGCGTTTCGTGTTCGTCAACCGCTCGCAGTGGCGCCTGGACAACGCCCGGGCCATGGTCGCGTCTCACCCCACCGACATTGCCTTCGAATACGTCAGTAACCAGGACCCCGGCGTCAACGACCGCATCATGGCCGGCATGCCGCCCGCCAGCGTGGTGATCAACGCCACCGGGATGGGCAAAGACACGCCCGGCTCGCCGGTGACCTGGGAAGGGCTCTTCCCGCCCCACAGCATCGCCTGGGAGTTCAACTACCGCGGCGAGCTGGATTTCATGCACCAGGCCCTGGCCCAGCGTGAGTCACGCCAGGTGCGTGTGGAAGACGGCTGGGTGTATTTCGTTCACGGGTGGACCCAGGTCGTGGCCCAGGTACTGCACGTGGAGTTGACCCCCGAATTGTTCGCCCGCCTGGAACGAGCGGCCGCCACGATGCGCAAGTAGCCTGGCGCCCTTACCGGCGGCACTCGATCCCCAGGCAGTTCTCCCAGCGCCCGGGTTCTTCTACCAGTGTAAACATGGCGTGCGGCGCGTCGCCCAGGGCGGCGCGCCGCACGCCGGTGAAACCGCAGGCTTCCAGCTCGGCCTGCAGGGATTTGTAATCCCACATCCACAGGTGCTGGCTGTTGCCCAGCCAGGCCTGGGTGAAAGCCGCCAGGGAGCGCGGACGCGTCTCTCTCCCCAACCCCGTCTGGCGTAAAAAGTTCATCGCCGCATCCGCAGAAGCATCCGCCCGGTAGCACTCCAGGGCATATTCCAGGTCTGGCAGCACCATGCGGAACACGCCGCCCGGCTTGAGCAACTTGAACACGTTGCCCAGGGCGGTGCGTGCGTCGCGAAGGGCCAGGTGCTCCAGCACGTGGGAACAATACACCCCCTGGCAGGTGGCCTCGGGCACGGGCAGCCCAGCGACGATGTCGCCGTACTTTACGTTGGCCGGAAAGCGGTCCTGGTTGCGGGTGAAGAGCCTCCCCAGGACGGGGATCTTTTCGTAGACCAGGGTGGGCGAAGCGTCGAAATTGAGCCATTCCTGCGGGGCGCTCCACCCGCAGCCAAATTGCACGTATAGATCCATGGACGGTTTCCTGGTGAAGGGGTCGGGCGTCACGTCGCCCGGGTTCCATTGTACGCTATCCTGGCCGGGAATGATCTGACTTGTGAGCAGCGGATTTCAATCCGCTTTCGCCTGACTCTGCTCCTCCGGCGAGGCGTTGGTGCAGTCGGGTGAGCCGATCTCACCATCCGGGTTTTCCACGATCTGGTGGACCAGGTTGGCGTGGTTGAGACCGAAGATGACCTTGCGCACCGGCAGGGGCGCGGCCCTGATCAGCGTAGGCGTGATCAAGATCGAGTCGATCATGGCTCGGCGCGGGTTTTCCAGGATGTCGATGACCTCGATCTCGTAACGGTCTGTGAGGTAACGCTCGCACAGCTCGATCACGTTGGCCAGCGCGGCCGTGGAATCCGCTGTTTGCCCGGCGATATACAGGCGCAGCTGGTACCACTGGGAAGACGGTCCAGGCGATCTTTGAGATAGATTCTTCATACCACCATTCCTGCCTCAAGCACTGGGACAATCTCGAACGGGTTCGAGCGGAGCAGGCTGCTCTTGGTAGTATTGGGCGTTGTGCAGGTGCGTTGAGGATGACCGGCGTGTTCTGTTCCTAATCCAGAATCACCTTTTTTTGGTATGGTGAATAACGCCACTTCGGGCCGGCGCTCATCGAGTCGGTGTTGGGCGCTCAATCGCCCAAACCGCTTTACTCCCGAACGGCGTTAAAGTACCATCCCCCTGTTCAACCCCATTATAACAAAACGCGTCCCATTGCATATATCCCAAAGTAACATTTTATTTTGAGGCATAACGTATCCCCAACCTTCTCCATCGGGATATTCCCTGGCTTTCCATAGGAACATTCCACCTTGCCGGGCCCAGGGGGGACGTCTCGAAGTTCGAAATGGACGGGTGCTGTAATTGTGCGGGCCGGCCTGGTACGGCCGGAGACGCGCCCCTTCAAAGAGTGATACACTTGCAGTTAACTACGACCGGTATGCGGGGGCCGGCAGCGCCCTACCTGCCGGGCCGGTCCGAACTCTTCCCAAAAGGTGCCTGAATGAATGCGCATGAGCGTCGTTTAGCCGAAGGAATTCTCTATACCGACATGTACCAGCTCACCATGGGGCAGTTGTATTACCGCATGGGCCTGCAAGACGAGGTGGTGCAGTTCGAGCATTTCTTCCGCAGCTATCCCAACTATGGAATGCACAAGGCCGGCTACTGCGTCAACGCCGGGCTGGAATGGATCCTGAACTGGATGTTGACCACCCGCGTGGTGGACGAGGAGATCAATTACCTCAAGGGGCTGACCGGGGCCACCGGCGAACGCCTTTTCCAGGACGATTTCCTCGAGTGGTTGCGGAAAAATGGCACGTTCGAAAGCTTGAGCCTGCGCGCCATCCCCGAAGGGCGCGTCGTTCACCCCAGCGTCCCGCTGACCGTGGTGCAGGGGCCCATCGTCATGGCCCAACTGCTGGAGACGGCCCTGCTCAACAACCTGAATTACCAGACCCTGATCGCTACCAAGGCTGCCCGCATCCACGAAAGCGCCCGCGGCCAGCTGATGCTCGAGTTCGGCATGCGCCGGGCGCAGGAGCGCGGCGCCGTCGCCGGGGCCCGGGCGGCCTTGATCGGCGGGGCCGATTTCACCTCCAACGTGGGCATCTCGGCCGTGTTGGGCTACCCGCCCAAGGGCACGCATGCCCACAGTATGGTGCAGCTCTTCATCGCCCTGGGCGAAGGCGAGCTGGCGGCCTTCCGCGCCTACGCCGAGCTGTACCCCGACGACTGCCTGCTGCTGGTGGATACCATCAACACCCTGGAGTCAGGCGTGCCCAATGCCATCCGCGTCTTCGAAGAATTGAAACGCAAAGGCCATAAGCCGGTCGGTATCCGCCTCGACTCGGGCGACCTGGC
>JAAZNB010000657.1 GCA_012798515.1 Chloroflexota bacterium | reverse complement strand
TGCACCTCTCGCGGCCGCTCTGCGGCCGGAGAGGTACAGGCGGGGGCCGGCTAAACCATTCCCCCTGGCGCCGGCTTCAAACCTGGTTCTGGGAACTTTCGGAGACCATCACCCGGTCGCGGCCCTCGTCTTTGGCCCGGTAGAGGGCCTTGTCGGCCCGGCGCAGCAGCTCGTCGATGCTGGCGCCGTGCTCGGGGTAGCTGGACACCCCCATCGACACGGTCACGCTTTGCAGCAGCAGCCCGCTTTGCTGGTAGAGCATGGCCTTGAGGCCGGTGTTGAGCTCCTCGGCGCGCTGCAAGGTGACGGCCAGGGGCGCTTCGGGCAGGATGAGCACGAACTCGTCGCCGCCGTAGCGGCAGGCCACGTCTTCACCGCGCACGCTGAGCAGTAGATAACTGCCCAGGGCCTTGAGGATGCTGTCGCCGGCGTCGTGCCCGTAGGTGTCATTGAAAGGTTTGAACTGGTCGATATCGATCATCACCACGCCCAGGCCGTGATGGTGGCGTGCGGCGCGCTTGAGCTCCCGCTCCAGGGTCTCGTTCATGTAGCGCCGGTTGAACAGCCCGGTCAGCGGATCGCGCACCGACTGCGAGCGCAGGGTCTCGCGCAGGTTGAGGTTGACGATGGCCAGGGAGATGCGCTCGGCGATGACCATGGCCACCTGCTTGTGGGCCTCCTGGGGATAATCGTCGCCGCCCTGCAGGTAGAGCATGCCCAGGGTCTCGCCGCGGTGCACCATGGGGATGCACTGGTAGCTGATGCCGGCCCCGGTGGACATGTGGCGGCAGAGCATGGTCCCGCTGGGCGGGCCAAACAGGTGCACCCGCCCGCGGCGCATGGCCCAACACTCCTCCGGGGTGAACACCTCTTCGGAGAAGAGCTGGTCGCCCCAGCGCACCGCACTGCGCATGAAGTCGTTGACCTTATCCAGGATGTACAGGCGGCCGGACAGCTCAGGGAAGATCTTCTGGCAGTAGTCGGCGGCCACGGCGTAAACCTCATCGGTGTGCAGGCAGCTTTGCAGCTGGTCGCCCATCTCGTTCATCAGCATGGCTTCCCGGTTGCGCTTTTCCAGCTCGGTGACCGTCTGGCGCAGGTTGGCGTTGATGCGCTCCAGCGATTCGGCCGTGCGCTTGCGGTCGGTGATGTTGCGCGAGGAGCTGATCCAGCGCTGCGGCTGGCCGTTTTCTTCCAGCAGCACGTGGGCGTTGGTCTCCATCCAGATGAAATCGCCCGACTGGCGCAGGCAGCGCCACTGGTAGGTGACGTCGTTGCCGCGCGAGATAAAGTCTTTGAGGATGATCTCCATGCGCTGGGTATCGTCCGGGTGCACGTGGGCGCGGGGATCCTCGTTGTTGAGGGTCTCCTCCACCGTCCAACCGGTGACGCGCTCGATCGAAGGGCTGACGTACAGGTAGCGCCCGGTCAGGTCGTGCAGGCCGACCACGTCGGTGATGGCCTCGGCCAGCAGGCGATAGTGCGCCTCGCTCTCCCGCAGGGCGTTCTCGGCCTGTTTGCGGTGAGTGATGTCCTGCATCTGCACCAGGTAGCCTTCCACCTGGTTGAGCAGGCCCGGCTTGAGCGGGGTGATCAAGGTATTGGCGTACAACACGCCTTGCCGCGCCGTGGGGTACAGCCCCAGGTCGCGGATCATGTTGAAGTCCAGGGTGGCCTCGTAGCGCACCTGCACCCCGGCGCGGACCTTATCGACCAGCTTTTCAGGCAGGGTGGGGTGCAAGAACAGGTTGAAGCCCAGCAGGTGGACGATGTCGGGGATGCCCAACATGTCCAGGGCGGCGGCGTTGGCCGAGACCAGGCGCCCTTCGGCGTTGTAGACCTCGATGCCGATGGGCGATTCTTCGAAGATGTCGCGGAAGCGCTCTTCGCTCTCGCGCAAAGCGATCTCAGAACGGCGCTGGGCCAGCACGCTGGCGAAAACGTCGCTCATCAGGCTGAGCAGGTGCAGGTCTTGCCAGACCCAATTGTGCTCGAAATGCACGGTTTGGAAGCCCCAGAAACCAATCAGGCGGTTGTTGAGCACCAGCGGCAGGATCAAGACCGAGCGAATAGCGGCCCGGCTCCACTCCTGGCGCTCGGCGGCCGCCTCGGGGGGCAGCTGTTCGACGTCTGCCACACGCACGGTCTCGAAACGATGCAGCAGGTCTAGCATCCAACGCCACTCGGCCGCCGATTGGTGGCTGAGGTGAGGCTGGAGCTTGCTCAAGCCGTGGGCGCACCACTCGTAGCTCTCCCGGATGATGTATCCTTCGGGGGAGAACAGGTAGATAAAGCTGCGCTCGGCGCCGTTGACCTCGCCCAGGATCTGCAAGGTCTCTTCGACCTCCTGCTCGACCTCGTCGAAGGAGGCGCTGATGAACTGGCGCACGATCTCGGCCACCAGGGCTTCCATGGCCATGCGGCTGTGCAGCTGTTCCTCGGTATGCTTGCGCTCGGTGATATCTTCGATGACCGAATCGATGTACAGCTCTTCCGGCTGCTTACCGGGGGTCAGGCGGGAATAGATGCGCGCCCACACCGGCTGGCCGTCTTTCTTTTTCAGGCGGAACTCCCCGCTGGCGATCACGTCTACCTCGTTGAACTGCTTGAGGAAGATGGCCCGGTCGTCCGGGTCGATGTAGATGCCGGTGGCGGGGATGGCTTGTAATTCCTCGAAGGATTCGTAGCCAAAGGTCTTGAGCAGGGCCGGGTTAGCCATCAAGAAGCGCCCCGGCGTGCCGGCCGTGGTACGTAACACCGGCAGCGGCAGGTTGCTGATCAGGGAGCGGTAGCGCTCTTCGCTCAACAGCAGAGCGTTCTCGGCCAGCTTGCGCTCGGTGATGTCGATCTGGGCGATCTGGATGGCCGGGCGGGCCTGGTAGTTGGTGTAGGTCTTGAGCGCCTCGATCCAGCGCGCCGATCCGTCTTTGCGGATGGTGCGGAAGACCTGGCGGGAGGTGGTGTTCTCTTCGGCCAGGTGCGGGTCTGCCTGCTCTTCCTCCAACGCATTGTCATCGGGCATGACCAGTTCCTGCACCTGCGCCGCTTCCAGGCTGAGCAGCTCTTTCAAGGAATAACCGCTGTTGCGCACCGCAGCCGGGTTGGCGTAGACGATGCGCCCGTCCTGCACGATCATCAGCTCTTGCAGCGAGCGGTCCACCAGGATGCGCCGGGCCTCTTCCAGGCGGCGGCGTTCCACGGCTGCGCCGAGGATGCCGGCCGCGGTCTGCAGGGCTTCCAGCTCTCCCAACGACCAGGGGCGCTCCTCGTCCCACATTTCCAGGCAGAAGAAGCCCCACCAGCCCCCCTCCACCAGCACGGGGGCCAGCAGCACGGCGCGCGCCTCGGGGTGGATGCACAACAGGTGGGCGGCCTTGGGGTTATCTTTGACCCGGTCGTACAACGACTGGCCTTGCTCCAGGTTCGTACGCCAGGCCGCCCAGCCCTTGGAATCCAGGGGGATGTCCTGCGCCTCCGGCCGGTAGGGCGGCTTTTTGACGCCCGGGGCGATCCACTCATAGCGCGGGCCGGTCAGGGGGCGCCCGTCGTTGGAGGTGTAATGCACGAACAGGCTCACCCGCCCGGCGCCTACGGCCAGGCCCAGGCCGGCGATGACCTCTTCGATGTGATCTTTCCACGAATCGCCGCGCAGGAAATAGGGCGCGGCCACGTTGACGGCCCGCAAGACGGCCTCCCGCCGGTAGAGCGACTGCTCGCGCGAGTGTTGGGCGGTCAGGTCGTGGCCCACCAGCAGCAGGCCCGTGGGAGTGGGGTAGACGTAGACGTGGTAATAGGCGTCACCGAACCAATCGCGCAGCTCCTGCACCTGGCCGTTTTCCAGGCTGCGCCGCAGCGTCCCGTACGCCGGGCGGGTTTTGAACCCAGGCAGCAGATCGAGCAGAGTGCGTTGGAGGATTTCCTGGCGGTCGCAGCCGGCCAGCTGGCACACGAAGTGGTTGGCGTATAAAAAATGCAGCTGCCTGTCCAGAGCCATCACCGGGGCCTGGATGCCGTCCATCATGTGCCCGTCCACCGGCAGCCCGTCCGCCGGCTGGCCATCCACCTTGGGCGCACTGGCGCCGTTGGGGTGGGCGCGCCGCAGGGCGAAGGCGATAGAGCGCTGCAAACGCCCCGTGTCGAGCGGCCGCCCGCTGAGGCAGTCGTGCGCGCCGTGCTCCAGCATGCGCAGGGCGTTTTCGAGATCATCATTTTCGCACAGCACGACCACCGGAGGCGCGTCCATTCGCCCGGCCAATTCCTGGACGGTTTGCGCGGATGGATAGATGGCAAGGATCAGGTGGAAGCCATCTGTTTCGAATCGATTGGGCTGCACGGCCTGTTCCAGCTGATAACGGCCCGGGGCGCTTCGTTCGAGGATATCCTGAATCCATACACAACTCTCATCCGTGTCACCCAGGATGAGAATTCGATCGGTCATCTAGCCCCCTTTATGGATAAACAATAATGCCGTTGAACATAGTTCCATGATAGACAGACCCGTCTGAGACACTTTGGCTAAGGCTTTCCAGCGCGATTGGTAGTCTGACGTTAAATGGATTTGCGCAGGAAGATTTTTAAAAAGTAGCCTCCCCCCCAGACCGTTGGGCCGGTGTTAAAATCTTACCCAGTATCATCCAGGTACTTCTGGAAACCCAATGAATTGGTTTAATAATTGTATAGCGTTTCCGGGTTCGAATACAAGCCGTCCAATTAGTCCCCCCGTCTACAGTTTTGTAAGGCAGCGGGGTGACGGAGCAGCGTCCAGGCAAGTACTTCCTCCCCCAAAAATTCTGTTATTAGTATACAACACTCTTGCGGGAATATCGTTTCCGCCCGGGGTGATTCCGCGGGTGTGGAGGCCTTTTCCCGCTTCCGCGGCCTG
>JAAZNB010000656.1 GCA_012798515.1 Chloroflexota bacterium | reverse complement strand
TCCGTCTCCAGGATGCCATGGGCCAGGGTTTCTACTTCCACATTAAAACCGGGCGAGGCCGTATAACCCATGGCCGAAACCGGGCGTTCACCCAACGCCCACAGGGCGACGTCCAGCAGGTGGCTGCCCTGGGTGAGCAGGGTGCCGCCGCCGGCCTGGGCCAGGCTGCGGTGCCAGGCGGACGCCTCGAAATATGCCCCTTCCCGGCGCCAGGGCAGGTTGATGTGGATTGAGTGTACCCGGCCCAACGCGCCGGCCTGTACGGCGCGTGCCAGGGCATAGCAGCCGCTGTCGTAGCGATACTGGTAATTGACGCCCACTTTGCAGCCGGCAGCGGCGCCAGACAGCTGTAAGCCCTCTTCCAGGGTGCGGGTGAGCGGTTTTTCAACCAGCACGGGTTTGCCGGCCTGCACGGCAGCCAGGACCATGGTGTAATGTAGGTGGTGAGGGACGGCCAGGTAGACCGCGTCCAGCCCGGCGGCAGCCAGCATTTCTTCGTAGCGGGTGTAAACCTGGGGGATGGCATAGCGGCGGGCAAAGGCCTGTGCTCGCCCGGCATCTACGTCGCAGCAAGCCGCCAGCCGGATGCGCGCGTCCAGGCGGGCGAACAGGGCGGTGAAGCGGGCGATATCGCCGCAGCCGGTGATCCCCAGTCTCAGCTGCGCCATACCCACTCCAATCCCCGTTGCAGCACCTGCTGGTAATGCGGGTCGGCCAGGGTGGCCGACCGGTGGCCGGGCATGGCGTAGCACACACGGCCCCGGCCGTAGGTCCAGGTCCACACCACGGGCACGTCCTGGCCGGCATGGCGGGTGGTGAAATGCACCTGGATGCCCGCTTGAGTCTCGTGCAGGTATACCTCGTCGGTGAGCCAGAAAGCGGGCAGGCCGGCGAAGAGAGGGCTCTCCCCGCTGGGGACTATCTGGAAGGGGGCTACCTTCCCGTGGCCGGTGAAGCGCCCGCCCAGGAGCTCGAAATAGTGGGGCGTCGACTTGAAGGAGGCTGTGGCGGAGTGGATGGCCAACAGCCCGCCGCCTGCCCCTACGAACTGGTCCAAAGCGTGCAGCGCAGCGGGAGTAACCTGCTTGTGGTGGAAATAAAGCAGCATGGCGTCGAAGCGCTCCAGCCCGGGGGGCAGTTTTTCCAGAGAGCGGGTGACGGTCAAGGCACAGCCGGGGAGCCCGGTCAGGAACCGGCGCAGGGTGACCCGGCCGGGCAAGGGGGGATGGAACAAACCGTCGCTGACCAGTAACAGCTGTTTCATCGCCTGGCCTCGCTTTTGGCCTGTTTCAGCAGCCCGGCTTCGGGGCGCCGGGTGTAGAACTCATCCAGGGGGTAACAGCCGCTGACCAGGCCCTGGCGTGGGGCGGTGGTGCAGTCGGAAAAGGTGCGGCAGATGTGTTTGCGCGGCAGCGGGCGCCCTGCCAGCACGTCGGCGGGCAGCTGCGGGTAGGCCAGTAGGGCGCGGCCCAGACCGATGAAATCGGCCTGGCCGCTGCGCAAGGTGTGTTGGGCCACCCGGGGGAGCCATTCCTGCAGGTAGGAATATCCGCTGCCCACGATGACCAGCCCCGGATGGCGGCGTTTGAGCCGGGCGGTGACTTCGACCAGACGCGCCACGCCCACCAGCGGGTCTTCCGGGGACTGGTAGCCGTCCGAGGGCGGGAAGAGGGCCGGGCGCTGCACGTGGGGGCAGTAATAAGGGCTGCCGGCGGTCAGGTTGACCAGGCGCACGCCCAACGTTTCCAGCAGATCGAGAAAGCGGTCTGGTCCGGCCAGGTCGATGCCCGTCCCGCTGCCGTCCCCGCCGAAGGCGTAAGGGTAAGCCCCCGGCCAACTGTCCGGGACGCCGCTCCCGCCAGGGCCGGGTTGGAAGGGAATGAAGTCGAAGGCGCTCAGGCGCACGCCGATCTCCAGCCCGGGGGCGGCGGCGCGGATGCCATCCACCACCTGGCGCAGGAAACGGGTGCGGTTTTCGAAGCTGCCGCCGAATCTGCCCGGGCGGTCCACAGCGGTGAGGAATTCGTGGCCCAGGTAGCCGTGGCAGTGTTTGACGTCCACGAAATGAAAACCGGCCTGGTAGGCCAGGACGGCGGCCTGCACGTAGGCATCGATGATGGTTTCGATCTGGTCGTCGCTGAGCAGGGGATAATCGTCCGGCAGGTGGAACTTGCGGTTCAGCAGCGGGTGAGGGTAGAGGATGTGCGGCTCCAGGCGCTGCTGGTCATGCGGGCGGCAGAAACGCCCGGAGTGGGTGAGCTGCAGGCCGGTGTACAGATCGTCGCGGGACCAGCGTTTGGCGTGCGCCTCGACCAGGTCCTGGCGCAAAGCCGCCAGCGCAGACAGGTTGGCCGCATTGATCACCAGCTGGTGGGGGTTGGCGCGCCCTTCGGGAAGCACGGCCGTGGCTTCACCGCCCCATATCAGTTTGGCGCCGCTGGAACCAAAGCGCTGCCAGCGCCGGTGGGTCAGCGGGCCGGGTTTGCCATCCGGCTCACCGTCCCAGCCTTCCATGGGCTGGACGCAGAAACGGTTACCGATGCGGAAAGTGGGCAGGTCGAGCGGCTGCGCCAGGGGTGATTCCGGGGCGCACTGTGTCTCAGGCTCGAATTCCAGGGGAATGCCCAGGGTGTGGATGTGGCCAGCGAACTGTTCGGCGGTGCGGAGCTGGGCGATGCGGGTGTAAGTCATGCGGGCTCCCGGGGCAGGCAATGGGCTTAGCAGGCTTCGAGCTGCTGCAAGATGTGAGTCAGGACCTCCACGTCGCTTTGCGGGCGGTGCGGGGCGGCGGGGTGGGTCTGGGCTGTATCGATCCAGCCGCGCAGCTTGAGGAATTGAGCGGCGGAATGTTTGTAGGCCGGTGTGGGCGGGCGGAAGGCGAACTGTCCCAGGTACTGCAACACGTCGTTGAGGGCGTAAAAATGTGCATCCCCGCGGTGCCACAAGGCGTCACGGCGGGCGAAGAAATCTGGGGCGAAAGTGGACAGGCCCAGCAGGTAATCGCTGCCGTAGGTGACCATGTCGATGGCCAGGTCGTTGCCGGTGTAGATCTTGAACGCCGGGCGTACCCGGTCGCGCAGCTCCAGGCGCTGCCATTCCGGCTCGCGGCGCAGCGAGGAGTGCTTGAGCCCGGTGATCTGGGGCACTTGCATGAGGGCTGCGACCACTTCCAGGCTGTAGATCTTGCCAAAGGGGGCAAACATGGAACCCAGCTCGAAAGCGATGAGCGCATCGCACTGCCCCGCCACCCGGCGGTAGACCTCGACCAGTTCTGGGTCAGGCAGGGCCGTCAGGGCGGCGCACTGGAACAGGACCGGCGTGGCGCCGTAGCGCTGGATGCGGAATGTCTCCCGGGCGTACTGGCCGGCTAGATCCTCCGCTGCGCCGGCGATGGTCGCCCCGGCCACGAAGCGCCGCCCGCCGGCCACGGTGGAGGCCAGGGATAAGAACTGCTCCCGCTCGGCAGAAGACAGCAGACTGGCATAGCCGGTATCCATGTTGATGGCCGGGATCAGCCCGGCGGCGAAGGTGCGTTCCACGTGGCGGCAGAACCCCTCCCGGTCGGGGGCGCCGTCCAGGCGAAAGGGCAGCAGGATGGCCGAGATGCCTTCGATCTGGCGCCGGGTACGCAGGGGTGGGATGGCGGTCATGCTTCAGCTCTCCGTGAGCATGGCCTGGTAGGCCTGGTTGGCTGCCCGGTTGTGGGCGATGGCGAGCGCGTCCAGCCCGAGGGCGTCGCCCGAGCGTAGCAAAGCGACGATCTGGCGGTGGTCTGCCTGGGCCTGGGGCAGGCGTTTGCTGGTGATGTTGGCGTAGTAATAATGGCTGATGCGCTCCCACTCGTCGAGCACGCGGTTGGTAAAGCTGAGCAGCAGAGGCATGTCGGCCACGGCGGCGATCTTGCGATGGAAGGCGATATTGAGCGACAGCCAGGCATCCGGGTCCGGGCGTTCCTGGGCGGCGTCCATCTCCTGCAGGAGGCTTTCCAGGTCTTGCAGGTCAGCCGGGCTGACCCGGTCCGCAGCGGCGCGGAAAGCAGTGCGTTCCAGGCTTTCCAGCAGCACAAAGACCTCGTTGACTTTTTCCGGGGGCAGGGGGGCAATGGTGGCGCTGCTGTGCGGGCTGATCATCACCAGGCCCTCGCTGTGCAGGCGCTGCACGGCCGCCCGCACCGGGATAGGGCTGAGGCCCAACTTGGCGCTCAGCCGGTCGATGACCAGCTTCTCACCCGGCGGCAGCGTGCAGTCCAGGATCGCCTGGCGCAAGGCCTGGAAGGCGTATTCTTCTTTGGTGCGGAAGGAATAGGGGCGCGGATCCACGAATCTCGTATATCCTATAGGATTATTGTAGCTGTTTGCCGGTCAGAAGCAAGCGGAAAACGGAAGTGGCTTGTATAACCCTGGCAGGTGGAACGGTGAATCCGGGGTTGATAAATCTGCTATTTATGGTAAGCTTTATTTGAACGAATTAATGGTGTATAAAATGAAAATCGCCTACCTTCTTACTCGCCGCAAATGGAAAGGCATCCATGAGGCTTTTATTGTACCTGACGCCGTGTAAGGCCGGGGGCGACCCCGTTTCCCAGTGAGTGATTCGATATCT
>JAAZNB010000113.1 GCA_012798515.1 Chloroflexota bacterium | reverse complement strand
GGGGGTAGCAATCCAGGCCCACCAGCCGCCCCAGGGGAAACTGCGCCAGGAGGGCGGTCACCAGCAGGCCTACAATCCCCAGGCCAAATACGGCCACCGTTTCCCCCACCCGCGGGCGGCCGTCCATGACCAGGTTGACCGCCGTCTCCAGGTTGGCCAGGAAGATGGCGTCCTCCGCCGTCACGCCATCCGGCAGGGGCATGAGCTCTTCCGGGCTGGCCGTGTAACAGCTCTCGTGGGGGTGAAAAGCGAACACCCGCCGGCCGACCCAACCCGGCGCCACGCCGGCGCCGGCCATCACCACCTGCCCCACGCTGGCATAACCATATTTAAGGGGAAACCGGAAATTGCCCGGCAGGGCCGCGATATTGGCGTCGACCTCCATCTGTTCTGGCGCCTGGCCGTGGTAGACCAACATCTCGGTGCCCGAGCTGATCCCGGACAAAAGGGAGGTTACCAGCACCTGCCCCTCGGCGGGCGGCGATACTTCCTCTTCCAGGACATCCACCTGCCCGGGTGCGAAAAAGTAGAGTGACTGTCGTTTCATTTCACTCCTTTTTCAAGTGGCCCCATAAAACCATGTCTCTCCCGGCCGGTTCCAACCGGGGTGCAGAGATCTGGGCCAACGGGTAACGATCCGGGGCGCTGTGGGTGACCATCTCCTCCGCCAGCGAGGGCTTCCCACCCAACCAGACTGGGGCCACGGTGATGACCACCATATCCACCAACTGGCGCAGCAAGAAACTGGTGATCACATGCATGCCCCCTTCCACCATCAAGGTCGTGATCCCCAGGCGGCGCAGCTGAGACAACAGGTCGGGCAGCAAGATGTAACCGCCCTCGTCCATACTGCAGCGCAGCACTTTGCATCCCACCGCTTCGAAAGTTTGCCGGCAGGCTTCGTCCACATTGGAACGCGCCGCCAGCCAGGGCAGGTGATGGCCGCGGGCGATCAAGCGGCTGTTAAGGGGGGTGCGCAGGTTGGTATCCACGATCACCGCCTGGGGGCTCTCGCCGTTGACCAGGCGCACGGTCAGCAAGGGATCGTCGGAGATGACTGTGCCCACTCCCACCAGGATGGCCTGGTGCGCAGCGCGCAGGGAATGGGTCAGGTGCAGAGCTTCATCGCCGCTCAAAGCATAAGGCCGCCCGTCACGGGTCGCCAGGCAGCCATCCAGGCTCTGAGCATAGCTCAACGTGACGTAAGGCCGGTCGTCCTGCTGCTGGATAAAGCGGTCCGCTTCCGACCGGATGGTTTCAATGACGCCCATTGGTCTTTTCTTGGGCCGGGAGGGATTCCCGGTCGAGCGGAATCAGGTGGTGCATCCGCAGCACTTTGGTCAACAGGTATCTTTCATTTTCGGCATACACGGTCGGCACGAGTGGAATGCGCTCGGTAGTCTCGATGCCGTGCGCCCGCAGGTCCTGGATCTTGGAAGGGTTATTGGTCAGCAGGCGCACCGAGCGTACCCCCAGGTCGGCCAGGATGGCCGCGGCAGCCTGGTAATTCCGGCTGTCGGCAGCGTGTCCCAGGGCCAGGTTGGCGTCAAAGGTATCCATGCCCTCGTCCTGCAGATTGTAAGCGTGCAGCTTCTCCAGCAAGCCGATACCGCGCCCTTCCTGACGCAGGTAGACGACCACGCCTTCCCCCTCTTCAGCAATCAGCTCCATGGCGCGGTCCAGCTGCTCTCCGCAGTCACAGCGCCGTGAGCCCAGTACATCCCCGGTAAAACACTCAGAATGGATGCGCACCAATACGTTTTCCTTACCCTGTACGTCACCTTTCAGCAGGGCCAGGTGCTCTTTTGCATCCTGGTTATTGGTGTACAAGCATAATTGAAACTCTCCATGTCCGGTGGGCACCCGTGCGCACACTTCCCGGTGGAGAACCAACGCATCTGTCATCGAATCGTCCCTTTCTGCAATTCCGCGGGACCACCCCGCGGAGAATCTGTCCCCCTGTACTCCCATCGCTGCATTCCACTGCGCGGTGAAGTCTCTCTCTCCCATCCACGCCACCCCACCATGAACACCTTTTTTAGCCTGTGATTTGGTTCTCGCTCCAGTCTATGGCCGCTTCAAGAACAACAAGATCACCAGCACGACTTCGATAGCCTTGGTGATGAAACCCAGGGTGGTATAAGGCTGGCCCAGAAAGATCCACAACACAATCGTCAGGAGGGCAAACCCCAGCAAGGCGAAGCGTACCAGCCTGCGGTTATCCTGAGCCACCGGCAGCGGTAGATACAACCCCGCCAGCAGCCCCAGGTACCCCAGGCCGTTCAAAGTAAAGATGGCATCGAAACGACCCATCGCAAAGTTGAGCGAGAGGTGAATCAAACCGGTGGCGATGGTGAGCAAGATAATGCCGGCGTCTATTGGACTTAATTGCGACTGCTGAATCTCGGGCTGCGCCATGGTTCCTCCTCTACTACGCGCTCGAACCGATATCTCAATCCCAAGCCCCCTTACCCATAAGTATACGCACAATTATGTTTTTTAGCATACTAATTATCTGATTTGGTGCAACTTTTCCCACAAGGTGAGGGCGCGCTGAGACTTGCTCAGGCCCGCTGCCTGGAGCCCGTCGCGCCTTTCCACATTGCCGCCGGAGCCTCGGCCCGGCCAGTGTAAAGCACAGAATGGGGATTGGGTGGCCCACAACCGGCCGGTGTGACCGGAACAGGTGAGCCGGGGAGGTCCTACATAATCAGCCGGCCTACGAACAGGGCAATCATCATGGCCAGCAAAGCCGAGAGTAAGGTCCCAATAAGCACGTACTCGGCAAATTCACGGTTGTCCAGCTCTTTGAAACGCGCAAAACTCTTGGCCGCCAGTATGAAACCGATGGCCGTGTACTGCCCCTGGAGGACGAAAGTGTAAATAATGACCCGCTCCAGGATGCCAATCACCCGGCCGGCGTTCAATTCGCGTTTATCCGTCATGGTGATAAGATATTTTTCCGCCTCCACCTGGCGGTGTGGCGCCAGGCTGAACACCTTGAACATGGAACGGATGAAAAGATTGGCCTCGTTGGTGACCAGCAGCAGGCCCAGCACCAGGGCGTTGGCCCGGGGCCAATCCACCCTTCCCGCCGGAGGAAACAGCAGGGTCAGGCCTTGCAGGCGGGCGCCCAACTGCGCTAAACCGGGGCTAAAATCCAGTCCCAGCCGGGGAGAAAAGAAAACGCTCAACACCACCACCTGTAACACAAACATGCCCAGGCGCACTTCGTTGGTCTGGGTATGCCTGCTCTCAAAACGCAGCAGCAAGACGTTCAAAGCCAGCAGCAGCCCGGCCAGGCCCCATTGGGCCGCGCCTGGCTGCAAAAACAACAGCCCGGCCCCTTGCACGGCGCCCATCACAGCGCACTGCTTCCAATCGATGGGCATGTCTTTGAACGTGAACACCAACCGCGAGGCGATCAACACGTTGAGCATGAAATAAAAAGGCTGGGTCATGGCTGCGCCTGGATCAACCGGTTGCAGTGCTGGCTCACCTGGGCAAAGATGTCCACCATGACCCCCAACGCCCCGGCGTCGATGTTCTTGTACACGGCCTGGTCCGACAGACCCAGGCGCTCCGCGATCTGATGCGGCGTCTGGCCTTCCATCATCAGCGCCAGGATCTCCAGGCGGTTACGTTTCCACCGCTTGACCTCGTGGGAGACCAGCTCCAGCACCGGGCGCAAAAGAGCATGATCCTGGGCGCTCTCCGCCATGGCCACGTCGAATAGATGGCCCGATTTCTTCAACTCGTCCATCCGCTCGCGCGCCATGTGGAAAGCCGGCCCGTCCATGCCAATGGCCCGCTCGCGATTGATGGGCGTCACCAGCTCCCCGGCGCTGAAGGAGAAGCGCATGCGCCGGGGATAGACGGCGGCCAGGATGGTAAAAACGTCGCCAAAGACGTGATCCGCCCGGCCGAAGACCGCCTGGATCTCATCGCCGATGGTCACCGTATAGGGTGAGAGGAGCTCACCCTGCCGGCGGGCGTTGAGATCGTCCAAGGCCTTTTTCAGGCTCGCGTCGAAGGCCGCCCGCTGCACGATCTGGCGGGAAGCAATGATATCGGCGATCAATACCAGGTAATTGTGTGTCATATGGCCCCATAAATCAACTAAATCAGTTGTTTTTTTTATTTTAAACCATAATAGTTGTTTTTCACATTTTCAACCGGTTTAGATGACCCAGCTCATTATACCTGCCTTTAATCCACAAGAGCTGCGACGTCGAACGCCGCAGCTCTTGTATCTCAAACAGGATAAACGGGTCAGGAGGCCCGTTGTAGACCGACGGTCACCTGCTCGGCGTCGAAAGCATCGCTGGCCGAGGCATATCCGTCACCCACCGCGCAGGATTGCATCCTGACTGCCAGCGTCTCCGCCATGATGTAATCGCGGAAGTCCTCGACGGCCTCGCTCAACAGCGGCGTGGCCTGGTAGCACACCTGGATGCGGTCGGAGATGTCCAGGTCGGCCTGCTTGCGCAGGTCCTGCACCCGGCGCACGAACTCCCGCGCCAGCCCCTCTTTGACCAATTCGGGCGTCAGGTCGGTCACCAGGGCTGCCAGGTAAGCTCCTTCGGAAGCCACGGCATAGCCAGAGCGAGCCTGGGCGCGCACTTCGACCTCTTCGGGGAGGATATCGTACTGCTCGCCGTCCACCGAAACCTGGATGGGCTCGCCCACCAGCAGCTGCTGGGAAGCCTTTTCGGCGTCGAAGGCCAGGATGGCCTTGCGCAGGGCCGGGAAGCGGCTGCCGTATTTCTGCCCCAGCTGCTTGGGCAGCGGGTTCAGGCTGTACGCCACGGCCTCCGCAGCGGCATCCAGGGCGCGCACCTGCTTGACGTTCAATTCGTCTTCCAACAGGTCGGCATATTTTGCCACCACGCCGCGTTCCTCGACGTTCCCCACCGAGAAGGCCGCCTCGGCCAGCGGCTGGCGCACCTTGCGGTTGGCCTTGTTGCGGGCCGCGTGGCCCACCGAGGCCAGCTTCATCACCAACGCCATTTCGCGGTTTAGCTTCTCGTCGATCATGCTCTCGTCATACGCCGGCCAGTCCGCCAGGTGCACCGAGGCGGGCGCTTGCGGGTCCACCGAGCAGACCAGGTTCTGGTACAGCTCTTCGGCCATGAAGGGCATGGTGGGCGCCAACAGTTTGCTCAAGGTCACCAGCGCCTGGTGCAGCGTGGCGTAGGCGGCCTGTTTGTCGGCGTCGGAACCGCTCTTCCAGAAACGCCGCCGGGAACGGCGCAGATACCAGTTGGATAGCTGGTCGACGAAGGCCTCCACCGGCCGGGTAGCGCCCAGCACGTCGTAGTTCTCCAGGGCCGTGGTTACGTCGCGAGTCAGGGTGTGCAGCGCCGACAGCTGCCAGCGATCCAGGGCGCTGTATTCGACCTTGGCGTTGGGATCGGGTCTCCAGCCATCCAGGTTGGCGTAGGTCACGAAGAAGGAATAGGTATTCCACAGGGTCAGGGTGAAATTACGCACCACTTCCGCCACCAGATCGTTGGAGAAACGCCGCTCCTGTCCGGGCGGGCTGGCGGTGTACAGGTACCAGCGGATGGCGTCGGCCCCGTGCTGGTTGATGACGTCCCATGGGTTAACCACGTTGCCACGCGATTTCGACATCTTCTGGCCATCCCCATCCAGGATCAGGCCCAGGCAGATCACGTTGCGGTAGCACTCCTGCTCGAACAGCAGCGTGCTGATGGCGTGCAGAGAATAGAACCAGCCGCGGGTCTGGTCCACCGCCTCGCAGATATAGTCGGCGGGGAATTGTTTCTTGAATTCTACCTCGTTCTCGAAGGGATAATGCCATTGAGCCACCGGCATCGATCCCGAGTCAAACCACACATCGATCAGTTCCGGGACACGCTGCATGCTGCCACCGCACTCGGGGCAGCGCAGGCGCACATCGTCCACATAAGGACGGTGCAGGTCCAGGCTGGAGAGATCCCGGCCGGAGCGCTCGGAGAGCTCCTCCACCGAGCCGATGCAATCCTGGTGGTGGCAATCTTTGCATTCCCATACCGGCAGCGGGGTTCCCCAGTAACGCTCGCGCCCCAGCGCCCAGTCGATGTTGTTGGACAGCCAATTGCCGAAACGCCCGTTCTTGATGTGGCTCGGGTACCAGTTGATGTGGTCGTTCAATTCGACCATCATGTCTTTGTACTGGCTGGTACGGATGTACCAGGTCGGGCGGGCGTAATACAACAGCGGCGTCGAACAGCGCCAGCAGAAGGGGTAGGTGTGCGTGATGGTACCGGACTGATACAGCAGGCCGCGCGCTTCCAGATCCTGAAGGATGAACGGGTCGGCGTCCTTGACGAATTTGCCGCTCCAGGGGCGGATCTCGGGGATGAAAGTGCCATCCTCGGCCACGGTCATCAAGATGGGCAGGTCAGACTCCAGGGCCACCTGCATGTCTTCGGCGCCGAAGGCCGGGGCGATGTGCACCAACCCGGAGCCGTCTTCGGCGGAGACGAAATCGCCCAGCACAATGTAATGGGCAGGTTTGTCGGTGGGCATGAAGGTAAACAGGGGGTTATAACGCTTGCCCTTCAACTGTTTGCCCTTGAAGCGGTCGACGATCTTCACTTCCTGGTCGCCAAATACGGACTGCAAGCGGGATTCGGCCAGGATCAGGCGTTCCTGCCCGCCTTCCGGCAGTGAGCGCTCGACGGTGACGTAGTCCAGGTCAGGGTTGGCCGCTACGGCCACGTTGGCCGGCAGCGTCCAAGGCGTGGTGGTCCACACCAGGAAAGACGTGCCCGGCATGTCGACCAGCGGCATGCGCACGTACAGCGAAGGATCGGACGCCTCTTGGTAGCCCAACGCCACCTCGTGATCGGAGAGCGGCGTGCCGCAGCGCGGGCAGTAAGGCACCACCTTGAAACCCTGGTAAAGCAGCTCTTTTTCCCAGAAGCTCTTGAGAATCCACCACACCGACTCGATGTAGCCGTTGGTGTAGGTCACGTAAGCCGTGCTCAGGTCTACCCAATAGGCGATGCGGTCGGTCAGCTTTTCCCATTCTTGAATGTAAGCAAACGCCGATTCGCGGCACAGTTCGTTGAATTTGGCAATGCCGTAATTTTCGATGTCTTGCTTGTTGGTGAAGCCCAGTTTGCGTTCGACCTCGATCTCCACCGGCAGGCCGTGCGTATCCCAACCACCCCGCCGGGAGACGTGGTAGCCGCGCATGGTTTTATAACGGGGGAAGATATCCTTGAACGCCCGCGCCAGGACGTGATGGATCCCCGGCTTGCCATTGGCCGTTGGCGGGCCTTCAAAAAACACGTATTCCGGACCCGATTCCCTGAGGGCCATGGACTGCTGAAAGATGTTGTGTGACTTCCAGTAGCGCAGGACCCCTTCCTCCATCAGGGTAACGTTCAGCTTCGGAGAAACCGGTTTGTACATCCTACCTCCTGAACATGGATATCAAAACGAGATAAAAGAACAAAAAACGTAACCACTCAGCCGTTAGCGCAAAGAAGCCCGATTTTGGGGGTGAATGGGCTGCTTCGCAGCCCATTCACCCCCAAAATCGGGGAACCTTTCTTCTCGGGCTGAGTAATTACCAAAAAACCTCTCATCCACAAAGGGACGAGAGGGACTCCCGCGGTACCACCCAAATTCTTGCCGTCTGGCAAGCGCTTTTCAGACGCAACCGACTCGCGGTTAGGTCTGCGCCGGTGTAACGGCCGGCGGTTCCGGCACCCCTACTGACAGATGGCTCTGTGTTCAGTTCACAGCTCCGGAAGGATTTTCCGCTCTCCCAGCTGCCCCGGCTCACACCTGCCCCGGGTTCGCTGCCAGCCTCGGGCCAGCGTACTCGTTTCCATCATCGCTTTTCCCACGATTATGCCACAAAAAGCCTGATTGCGCAATCGCGATTTTGAGAAGCCCCTCTCCCGCACTCCAGGCCCTTATTCCACCACCCCGTAGAACAATGGCAGGGCTTCGACCGGTGTATCCACCAACTGGTGGGCCGCCAGGATGCGTCCTTTAGCCTCTTCCAGGCTGGCAGCGCTGTTGGCGTGCAGCGTGAACAAGGCCTCGTCGCGCTCCACCCGGTCACCCACCTTGTGATGGACCACAATCCCGACGGCGTGATCCACCGGGTCGCCCTTACGCGCCCGGCCGGCGCCCAACCCCACCGCCGACTCGCCCACTTCTCGGGCATTGATAGCCGCGATCCAGCCCGCCTGGGGAGCGCCGACGGTCTCCACCCGCGGCGCCTGGGGCAGCCGCTGCGGCTCGTCGATGCAGCTCACGTCGCCGCCCTGGGCCTGCACCAGGGCGCGGAAACGTTCCCAACCCTGCCCGCTGTGCATGGCCTGCTCGATCTGCCGGCGCGCCGCGTCCAGGTTGGCGGCCTTACCGGCCAACGCCAGCATGTGGCTGGCCACCACCACGCAATGTTCGGTGAAATCCTGCGGCCCCTCGCCGTGCAGGGTCGCCACGGCCTCTTTCAACTCCAGCGCGTTGCCCACGGCGCAGCCCAGCGGCTGGTTCATATCAGACAGCAAGGCAATGACCTTGCGCTGGCTCAGGCGGCCGATGTTGACCATCAGCTCCGCCAGCCGGCGAGCCTCGTCCAGGGTTTGCATGAAAGCGCCCACGCCGGTCTTCACGTCCAACACGATGCGCTGGGCGCCGCCGGCGATCTTCTTACTCATCACCGAGGAGGCGATCAACGGGACCGATGGCACCGTCCCGGTCACGTCGCGCAGGGCGTACAACTTGCCGTCTGCCGGGGCCAGGTCCCCTGTTTGCCCGGTCAGTACCAGGCCGGTCTGGCGCAGCTGGTGGATGAACTCCTCCTGGCTGAGGTCAGTACGGTAACCGGGAATGGATTCCATCTTGTCCAGGGTACCGCCGCTAAAACCCAGCCCGCGGCCCGACATTTTGCCCACCGGCTGGCCGCAAGCAGCCACCAGGGGCTCCACCACCAGGGTGGTTTTGTCGCCCACGCCGCCGGTGGAGTGTTTATCCACGGCGATGTCCACCACGCCGGTGAGATCGACCGTCTCGCCTGATGTCACCATGGCCATCGTGAGGTCGGTGGTTTCACGCGGGTTCATGCCGTTCAACAACACCGCCATAGCCCAGGCCGAAGCCTGGTAATCCGGGATGTCGCCGCGGGTATAGGCGTGGATGAAAAACTCGATCTCCGCCTGGCTCAATTCCAATCCGTCGCGTTTCTTGATAATGATATCCACCGCACGCATCGATCACCTCACTCCCCAGATTCGAACTCAGAGCGCCGCCTATTCAGGCGCTTCCCCGGGTGTAATCCTTCACCCGCCAGGAACAGTAAGGCGCTCCAGCAGAATAAATCCCGATGGAACGCCTGATACAGTACGTTGTTGCTCGATTACTTCTTGACGTAGATGGTCACCTTACGGGTCGGCTCGTCGCCGATGCTCTCAGTAATCACGTTGGGATGATCCCGCAGTTCCAGGTGGATCACCCGCCGTTCGTTGGCCGGCATCGGCTCCAGCACCTGCCGCCGTCCGGTGTGGACAGCCTGATCCGCCATACGGCGGGCCAGCAGGCGCAGCTGGCGCTCGCGCCGGTTACGATAGCCCTGAACGTCGATCGTCAGGGGCACCCAGTGGCCAAGTTCTTTGCCCACGATCAGGTTGGTGATGTACTGCAAAGCGTTGAGCGTCTCGGAGCGGCGGCCGATCAAGATGCTGAGGTCGTCGCCCTGAATTTCGACGTTGACCACCGGCTGCCCGTTAGGCTCTTGAGGATCGGAGTAACCTGCCTTGACCTGGGCGCGCACTTTCATCCGTTCGAGCAGCTCACACACCACGGTGCGGGCCACTTGCAAAGTGTCGTCATCCAGATCTTCCTCGATCTCGGTAACCACCGGGACCACGACGCTGACCGGTTTGGGTTTATTGTCCTGCACGGCGGTTTCAACAGCAACGGCCTTTTCAACCACTGCGGCCGGGGTTTCGTCGATCTGTAAGGACAGGCGAATGCGCGCCTGGCGGCCTCCCAGCCCGAAGATACCCCGGCTGCCGGCATCTAGAATCTCGATATTTACCGATTCCCGCGGCAGTCCTAATTGGTCCAAACCTCTTTCGATCGCTTCATCAACTGTGGGTGCAATTATTTCTAGTGTCGTCTTCTCATAACTCATTTTTGCCTCATCACTCGTCTAAAATCATCGCTTATTTCGCTGGCTTGCGGCCAGGTATCAGGTTTGACCAGTTTACTTTACCCAGTACGGAATATTGTATGATACCGATCAAGTTCGATGTTAGAAAGTAGAGGGAGAGACCAGAAGCCAGGGTGAGGGCCAGATAGCCCATCAAGAAAGGCATGTACAGCGTCATCATGTTTGACATCATGGCTGTCTGGTCCCCGGCACCACCACTCCCCCCCGTGCTGGGCGGCTGCATGAGCTTGGATTGGATGTAAGTCGTCGCGGTCACGACGATCGCCAGGATGGGAATTCCAAAGGAGATACCCGGGATCATCAAGCGCTCAGGCTGGCCAAGGTCCATCCACAAGAATTGACTTCTCAATGGAATCAAAGAAGAGACCTGCACGAAAGACGGGTAGATCATGCGCGTCAGGTTCAACAATTCAATAGGCGTGCTTGCCATCGCCCGGATCACGGCCTGGTACAGGCCGATGATGATTGGAAACTGGATCAAAGTAGGCAGACAGGAAGAAAAGGGATTGACGCCCAACTCCTGGTAGAGTTTGAGCTGCTCTTGCTGGAGCTTCTCTTTGTCGTTTTTGTATTTATTCTGGATGTCGATCCAGCGTTTGTCTTTCTGCAAATCCTGCATCGCCTGGGTGCCCTTCAACTGCTGCACCGTCAGCGGGTGCGTCAGCAGGCGGATCAAGATCGTAAACAGGATGATTGCAACCCCAAAGTTACCGATCAACTGGTAAATAAACAATAGAACGTTAATAAATATGCCGATGAATGCATCCCACATGAGATTATCCTGCTTTCCTTATTTAGGCGGTGCAAAGTTCCAGATGACATTCCCCTTGAAGTCAAAAGCAACCAGAAGTTGCTCGCCCTGTGTCACAGGAACGACAATGCGATCTTCAAACACCTGCGGGCTTGTATAAAGTTTACCACTAATCGTTTGTGTCCAAAGCCGCTGGCCGTCGAAGCCGATCTCCAGAACGTTGCCCTTTTCCGAAACGAACACCAGCCCATCAGGTAAGATACCCGGCGAACCGACCACGGTATCGCCCGTCTCGACTCGCCAGTTGGTATCGCCGCTCTGTGGATCGACCGAGTAGATATTGCCCTGGATGTCACCGAAATACAGGCTGCCCTCGTGCAGCACCGGCCGGGTCCAGATGGCCCCCCCCGCCTCAAAGCGCCACAAGACGCTGCCATCTGAGGCCTGGATTGCCAGGACCTCGTTGGCCATGGTGCCCAGGTAGAGCACGCCGTCTTCGCTCAGGATCGGGCTATAGACCGCTGCGCCGCCCAGGTCGGTTTTCCACGCCTGGGTACCATCCGTGAGCTGCAAGGCGTACAAATTGTGATCCATCGAGGGCTGGAATACCAGTTCCCCATCGCTGGCCGGCCGCGCCCAGAGGGCATTACCCGTGGTGAATTCCCACAGGAATTCGCCCTGATCGTTCAGGGCATACAGGGTATGGTCAGCTGAAGGAGCCAGGATGGTGCCATCTACGGCCAGAAAACCGCCCACGTAACGACCTTTGGAGCGGTCGAAAGACCACTTCTCTGACCCATTGGCGGCGTCTAATCCGACCAGCTTGAAGCTGTAATCGCCCACGACCACCTGTCCATCGGTAGGTTCAGGTGAGGCGTAGAATACCCGCTGTCCGCTGGACTCCGCCGGGTATTGCCAGGCCATACTACCATCGTTGACCCGTACGGCGGTCACACGGTTGGTATACGCCACGTAGACGGTATCTTCGCCGGCCGATGCCCCCACCCAGCTCGTCGCGGCGGGAGTTCCACCGCATGCGCTCAAAAGTATTCCTGCAAGAACAAAAAGGGTTACGTAAATTGGTAGTTTTCGTTTCATTCGCTATGTATCGTCCAAGTTGAAGATCGTGCACAAGATGGATGGATTTTACCTTAAGTTAAAAGCTTACGGAACAGGGTCGTATCCACCGGGATTAAACGGGTTACACCGCAACACCCGCCAGGCTGCCATCACTCCCCCCTTCAACACACCATATTTATAAATCGCTTGATACCCGTAGTGCGAACAGGATGGGTAAAACCGGCACGTATTGGGAGGCAGCGCAGGTGACACTACTTTTTGATATGCCCGTATCAAAACCAGTAAAAGCCACCGGGGGAATGTAATCAGCGTCAATGGAAGATCGCGCAGCCGCGGCTCACTGGCATATTCGTGACGATATTCGCTCTCTTCATGCATTCGATTTCTCGCCAACTCCTGCACGGGCCAGTAGATGTTGCACTGCCATACAAATCTGCGAAAAATCAGCCTGCAATATTGGCTTTCTGGCAATCAACACAATATCATGTTCCGGTAATAAAAAAGGAAGCAACTGATCCATGCAGGAGCGAAGCTGTCTTTTTGCCCGGTTCCGCTGGACAGCGTTCCCGACGGAACGCCCAGCAGTGATGCCAACATGGATAGATGAGTCTGCGCTTGGAACCGTTATTAATACAACAAGCGGGTCGGCATAGGATTTACCAGTACGCCGTACCCGCACAAAATCAGAGGATCGGGTCAGGCGAAATCGTCGCTTCACCCATCAACCTGCTTTCCTTCCAGTTCCCTGGCGAGCGCCAGGACAGGCGCAGGCTGGAACGTCGATTGCACGACTGACCCGAACCACTGTGCTACTACCATCGAATCCGCTTTACATGGTTGTTCATGCTCACGGTCAATTTATGGCGGCCTTTCAAACGACGTCGTTTGATCACGTCCTGACCATCCGAGGTTGCCATCCGGCTGCGGAAGCCGTGTACACGGATACGATGGTGAATCTTAGGCTGGTAAGTCCTCTTCGTCATGCTAATCCCTTTCCTACATCAAAAAGCAAATTATTTCAACCCAATTCAACAGTCGAATATTATACATCAAGGCTCCGGTAAGGTCAATTAATTCCGGGGAAATGACGCAGATTTCTCTGCTTAACGAGCCCGGCGGGCAACATATACCCGGCGTAGAGACGCCGGGTTCAGAAAAGCCCCGTACAGGACCAGTCCGGCGGTCGCTTAACTCTCGTCTCCCGGGTCTGCGTAATTAACTTTTTGCCCCGGGCGGGCCAGGATCTCGGCCAGCCGTTGGGCGCCCTCGGCATTGGTCACGGCCAGCACTTCGTCGCCGGATTCGAAGGTAGTGATACCGCGCGGCACAATCACTTCCCCCTGGCGGATGATGGCCGCGATGACGACGTGATCGAGATTGAGGTCTTTGATGGCCACCCCGATGCCGCGAGAGTCGTCCTGGATCTTTTCTTCCACCAGGGAATAATGCCCGCGGCGCAGCTTCAGCAAGGTCATCATATCGCCCATGGACATTTCTTCCTCGATGAGCTTGGCCATGATGGCAGACTGGTTGACGACCACGTCGACTGAGAAGGTTTTATCGAACAGCCAGGCGTTGCGCGGGTTGTTCACCCGGGCAATGGTGCGCCGCACGTTGTATTCCTTATGCGCCAGGTAGCAGATCACCAGGTTCATCTCGTCGGTGGTGGTGCAGGCGGTCAGAATGTCTGCATCCTGGATGCCCGCCTGGTTCAACACGGCCAGGTCCACCGGGCTGCCTTCGACGACGACCTCGGTGGGCAGGTCACGGTGAATGCGCGCCAGCACGTCCCGCCGGTTGTCGATGATCTTGACGTTGTGATTTTGCTTGAGTAAGAAGCGCGCCAGCTGCGCCCCGGTGCGCCCACCACCTGCGATAATAACGTTCATTTATGCTCCTTCCTCAAAGCAACCGCGTTTACGCATGTTCTCGATGGCATCCGACGTGGCGCTGACCAGGACGACGTCGCCGCCCTCCAACATGGTCTCCATGGAGGGCATGGAAGCCCGCCCGGCGCGGGTCAAGGCTACCGGCCGGCAGCCTTCGGGCGCCAGCAGTTCCGAGAGTTGTCTTCCTTCCCAACACTGCGGGACGTGGACCTCGTAGATTTCGATCTCTCCGTTGCCCGCCGAGAAAACGGTGCGCACCTCGGAATGGTAGATCATTTCCTCCACCCGCTGGGCGCCCCAACTGGTGGAACTGACCACCTGCATGCAAAAGATTTCGAACAACTGGCGGTAATGCGGGTCGTAATTCCGGGCCACGACGTTCGGAACGTGATAGATCTCCGTGACCACGTGACCGGCGCACAGGTTGAGCACGTCCGAACTGGTCACCAGCGCCACCGCGTCTGCATCCTGGATCCCGGCACGGGCTAAAATATCGCGGTTGAGAACATCTCCTTCAACCATTAATCCATTGAAATCCGGGGGCAGGCTCTGGAATGCCGACGAGACGCTGTCTATAATGGATACTTCATTCCCCTGGAGGAACAGGCGATAAGCGAGTTCGGCTCCGAGCCGGCCACAGCCGACAATCACGACTTTCATAACGACCCCTTTCACTCCACGATGTATGGAACTTCGGTGATCACAATACCTTCACGAGAAAGGAGAACGCGCCGCAGCGTGTCCGCGGTCCGTGCGTGGAGGAAACCGGACATCCAGTGCTTGGGCACAAACTGTGGTACAACGACGGTGATGATCTCGTTTGGCTGGCGCTGGTCGTCGAGATCCACGATGTAACGCAGTATCGGTTCAATAAACAAACGATAAGGAGATTCCAGAATTACCAGGCGGTAACCTTCGCCGCGCGACTCCCATTTCTTTTGCAGGCGCTGAGTCTCCTCCGGATCGATCGAGACGTGCACGGCAGTAATATCGTCCGTCAGCATGCGCGCGTAACGCAGGGCAGCTAACGTACCCTGGTGTACCCCACTGATGGGCAGGATCACCCGGTGGCGGCCGATGCGAGGCTGGGTCCCAAACTTTTCCAGAGACAGCCGCTTGGCCAGGTGGACGTAATGGCGGTTGATGAGCATAAAACCACCCACCAGCAGCGGGGTGAGGATGATCACGATCCAGGCGCCGTCTTTGAACTTGGTGATGGCGAACACCATCATGACGATGGCGGTCGTAAAAGCGCCAAAGCCGTTGATGATCATCTTGTGCGACCAGCCGGGGTTGTACTTTAACGTAGAGCCGCGCTCGCGGATCTCTTCACCCGGTTTGAGGCGCCCCGATTTCCACCAGCGGTGGGCCATACCCGCCTGGGAGAGCGTAAACGACAGGAACACACCGATAGCGTACAGCGGGATCAGGCTGGTCACACTGGCCTGGAAGATGATAATCAGACCACAGGCGATCAACGACAGCGCTCCGATCCCCCGTGAATACACCAGGCGGCTGCCACGGAAAGCGAACTGGCGCGGCAGGAACCCGTCCGAAGCCACCAGGGCGCTCAAACGGGGAAAATCAGCAAAGGCTGTGTTGGCCGCCATAATCAGGATGACCGTGGTAGCCATGATAGAAGCCAGATAGAAGACGCCCCGCCCAACGAACACCGTACGCGCCAGCTGGGAAATCACCGTCTCCGCCTCAGAGGGGATGGCCTGAATCTGGTAGGCCAGGAACGTGATGCCCAACAAGAAACTTCCCAGGATGACTGACATCCAGATCAGCGTCATGCCGGCGTTCTTGCTGCGCGGTTCTTTGAACGCCGTGATACCGTTGGAAATGGCTTCCACACCGGTCACGGCCGAAGTGCCGTTGGAAAAAGCCCGCAAGATCAAGAAGAAGGTGATTGGCTGTGCCGCACCCAGCATCTCCATTTCGGGCGGATCTACCACAGCGCCCAGCGTGCCGGTGAAGTAGCGCACGAACCCGGTGATCACCGTGATCAACATCATGGTCACGAAGAAGTAGGTGGGGACAGAAAAGGTAATCCCCGACTCACGCACCCCACGCAGGTTGACCAACATGATCAGGAAGACGCACACCACGGCAATCTCCACCCGGTAGGGAAAAACACCCGGGTAAGCCGAGATGATCTGAGCCACACCTGAAGACACCGACACCGAGACGGTCAGGACGTAGTCCATCAACAAAGCCGCCCCGGCGACCAAGGCCGGCAGCTCGCCAATATTGTCCCTGGCCACGATGTAAGCGCCGCCCCCGTTAGGGTAGGCGTGGATGGTCTGTTCGTAGGAAAGTGTCAAAATGGCTAATAATATGACAATTCCAAATGAAATGGGGATGGAGAAATGAAACGCACTTGTGCCTGCCAGGGCCAGGATCACTAACATTTCCTGGGTGGCATAGGCCGTCGAAGAGAGTGCATCTGAAGCAAAAACTGCCAGCCCAATGACTTTCCCGATGGTTTGGTGAGGCGCATCGGCCGTGGAGAGCGGCCTTCCGATCAACCAGTTCCGCCAGGATTTCGGCGGCATGTAGTCGCCTGGACGACGTAATACGGTAGTTCCGTTGTTGTCTTCGATATTCATGGATTTCTTTACAGGTTCCGTGTCCCTATAACAAAATAGCCTGACTAGGCTTACAAAGCAATCGATTATAATAATTTCATAAACCCTCGTCAAGACGTACACACAGTGACGGGGTCGCCATGGAGTGGCCCGAGTTGGAAGAAATCAATTGGAGATGCTTCCTAGGGGGATTGTACACCATGGTAGTTCTCACGAACCTTAACAAATCTATTGTAACGTGAATCAGTCCAAATATAAACTATAGTTAAGCAATTGTAGGTTTTAATCGCCTATTAAAACCGGATCAGCTGTTTAACACGTTCACCTGAATCAACCAGGAGATATGCAATGACTCATTTACCGCACCAACCCGTTCGCGTTGCCGTCGTGGGCGCCGGCAACGTCGGCTCTACTTTCGCCTACGCTCTCATGTTGAGCGGCCTGGCTACCGAAATCGTCCTGATCGATGCCAACCACGCCAAAGCCGAAGGCGAGGCCATGGACCTCAATCACGGCGTGCCGCTGGCCAGTCCGGCCCGCTTCTGGGCCGGCGAATATAGTGACTGCGCCGGTGCGGCCGTCACGGTCGTCACGGCCGGTTCGGCGCAAAGGCCGGGGGAAACGCGGCTGGACCTCGTGCAGCGCAACGCGGTGATCTTCCGCCAGATCATCTCCCAGATCGTCCAGTACAACCCGCAAGGCATCATCCTGGTGGCCACCAACCCGGTAGACGTGCTGACCTACGTGGCCTGGAAAGTCTCGGGGTTGTCGCCGGAGCGCGTCTTCGGTTCCGGTACGATCCTGGATACGGCCCGTTTTCGCTACCTGCTCAGCCAGCACTTCAGCGTCGACCCGCGCAGTGTGCATGCTTATATTATCGGCGAACACGGGGATAGTGAAGTACCAGTCTGGTCTCTGGCCAACATTGCCGGGATGCGCCTGGACGATTACTGTGAGGCTAACGACCTGCAATGCCAGGATGAGGCCCTGGGCAAGATCTTCACCCAGACCCGCGACGCAGCCTACGAAATCATCAACCGCAAAGGCGCCACCTATTACGCCGTCGCCACCGGCCTGCTGCGCATCGTCGAAGCCATCCTGCGCGACCAGGGCACCGTACTTTCCGTCTCCAGCCTGATGCAAGATTACTACGGCATCGACGGCGTCTACCTGAGCCTGCCCACCGTCATCGACCGGGATGGCATCAAACGCGTCGTGCGGCTCAAGCTGGAGCAGGAAGAGATCGACGGATTGAAACGTTCTGCCGATATCCTCCAGACGACCATTCAGCAGATCGATCTATAACCCTCACCGGACGGCGGAGCTTCTCCGGCCCGGCTGGGGTATTGCACAGCCACCCCGTCCTCCCGACCGGCAGCCACAGCTGCCGGTTTTTTTTATTTTCCAGGCTCTGCCAACCCCCAACCGCCTCGCGGCGTTCTCTCGAAACCCGATTCTCTCCCCGGCGACCATCTTTTGCCATTTTATCGTTAACCTTTTAACGTCCTTTATCAAACTCTTAACCCGGCGAAAATGCCATTTTAAAGCTGAGAGACTAATCTGAATAAAGGTGTAAATTCGGTGAGCAAGATGCAATTAGATGACATCACGGTGGTGATCCCCACCAAAAACGAAATGGCCAACACGCCCGTCTTTCTGCAGTCACTGCCCGAAGACGTATTCCTGATCGTCGTAGACGCCAGCCAGGACCGCACGCCCAAATTAATTAACGATCTGCGGCCTGAACGCACCCTGGTCATCCGCCACCCGGGGAACATCACCGAGGCGCGCCAGCTGGGCGCCTACCTCACTACTACCCCGTGGATCCTCTTTAGCGACGCCGACGTCCACTTCTCCGCCGATTATTTCAGCCGGGTCGGCGGCTATCAGGATTGGGACCTGGTCTACGGGGCCAAGCTTTCCCGTGACGAGTACGTCTCTTATTACCGCAACATCGCCCTCGGCCAGCAAATCCTGCAGCGGGTGCACATTCCTGCCGCCTCCGGCTCCAACTTGCTGATCCACCGCACAGCCTTTTCCCGCTGTGGTGGCTTCGATCTACGGTTGAACGTCAATGAGGACTCCGAATTGGGCTGGCGGGTCAAACGCAACGGTTTCAAGACCACTTTCGCGCCGGACCTGATCGTGTATGCCCACGACCATCGCCGCCTGCGCCGGGGCACCTGGAAAAAGACGCTGCACTCCCTGGTCCGGTGTATGCTGCTGTATCTGAACTGTATGCCTCCCCGCCTGCGCAGCCAGGATTGGGGTTACTGGAATCAACAAAACAGTCGATAAAATGAGAAGGACGAGGATCTGTTTATGGAAATGAATCCCCCTACCCATGTCGAGACCGAGTCCATACTGGTCCCTACCCTACGAACCCGTACCTGGGATTTTCGACTGGCCCGTGCCATCTCTCACATCGGTAGCCCGACCAGCCTGGCCGTAATCGGGATTCTAATCGTGGCCCTCTGGCTGAACACCGCCGCCGCGTGGTATTGGGCTTCCTTCGAGATCTTCGTCACCATCCTCATCCCCGTCGGTTACGTGATCTACCTGTTGAAAAGACGCCGCATCACCGATTTCGACATCTACCACCGCCACCAGCGCACCGGCCCTTACATCCTCATGCTCACCTGCTGCACGGTCACCCTGGCCGCCATGTGGCTGGGACTGGCCCCGGCCATCTTGATCCTCTTCGCCGCGGTGGGGCTGATCCAGATCCTGTTGATGTTCTTGATCAACCTGCGCTGGAAGATCAGCGGCCACGCCGCCGCCATGGCCAGCTTTACCATGTTGTTGTTCGTGCTCATGGACCGTGCCGCACTGCCCTTCGTCCTGGCCATGCCTCTCATGATCTGGTCTCGCGTACGCCTGCGCCGCCACACCCTGGCCCAAACCATCGCCGGTACGCTGTTGGGTATCACCCTGTTCCTGGTCGCCAAGAATCTCTTCCTTTAGGAAAGCACACATGCGAATAGCCTTTTTTACCGAGACTTTCCTGCCGAAAGTAGACGGGATTGTCAACACGCTTTGTCATTTGTTGGATCACATGGACAAACGCGGGCACGAAACCTTGCTCTTTGCGCCCAAAGGCGGGCCCACGACCTACGCCCGTACCCGCGTCATTGGCCTGGATGCTTTCCCATTCCCTTTCTACCCGGAGTTCAGGCTGGTGCCCCCCATCCACATCGGCGTCGGCCGGGATCTGGCCCATTTTCAACCCGACCTGGTCCACCTGCTCAACCCGGTCTCTCTGGGGCTGACCGGCATGCAGGCTGCCCGGGCCATGCACCTGCCCGTGGCGGCTTCCTATCACACCGATATCCCCGGCTATGCCGACCTGTGGGGGCTGGGATTTTCGCGTGATTTCCTGTGGAATTTCTTCCGTTGGATCCATAACCAGGCCGATTTGAACCTGTGCCCCTCCAAAGCCACCCTGGCCGAGTTACAGCAGCACGGTTTCCATCGCGTCAAGGTGTGGGGCCGGGGCGTGGACACCCAGCTCTTCCACCCCTGCCGGCGCAGCCTGGAGTGGCGCCGGCGCCTGTCTGGCGGCGAGATCGAACGCCCGTTGCTGTTATACGTGGGCAGGTTGTCGGTCGAGAAGCGCGTGGATTGGCTGGCGCCGGTCATGGCCGCCTTGCCCGGCGCCCGGCTGGCCATCGTGGGGGATGGGCCTTTGCGCGGCGCCCTGGAAGAGCAATTTGCCCCCTATCCGGTGGTGTTCACCGGCTACCTGAGCGGCACGGACCTGGCCCAGGCGTACGCCAGCGCAGATGTGTTCACCTTCCCGGCCGCCAACGAGACCTGCGGCAACGTGATCCTGGAAGCCATGGCCAGCGGCCTGCCCGTCATTGCCCCCGGCTCGGGTGGCGTGACCGACCACATCCTGGATGGCGAGACCGGTTTCCTGTTCCCCAGCGAAGAGGAACAGGCCCTGGTCGAAGCCGCCCGGCTCCTGGTGCAGCAGCCGGAACTGGCCCTTGGCATGGGTATCCGGGGAAGGCAGCACGTCGAAAACCAGAGTTGGGACGTCATTCTGGACCAGCTGGTCGCCGATTACCAGGGGCTGATCCAATCCAATACCATCAGGCCCGGCCAGCGCAAAAGCCCGGCGCACACCGCCGGCAGCGCCGATTTCTTCTCCCCGCGCGCGGAATGACCTCCCCTGGGCATCCAGTCGCCCAGAAAGTTTCACCGCAGGCCAAGTTGTTCACCACAGGGATAGGTTACCGGGGGTTCAGGCCACCCCAGCCACGATCTTCCCGGCCAGGCCGTCGGCAGTCGTGCACTCCAGGCGGACCAGGTTCACCGTGTTCCATAAATTGGCCGGGGCGTAGGCGCTGACCCGCAGGTAGTTGTCCGTCAGGCCTTGCAAGCGCCAGCCTTCGTCGTTGAGCGCATCGGTCGCTTCCCACAGCACCGGCAGTTCCATGCCCACAAAGCCGCTGCGGTATCCTTCCGCCGAGCGAGCCAGCGCGGCCCGAATCTGGGCACTGCGCTGCTTGCGCACAGCGTGATCCACCTGCCCCGGGTAGCGCGCCGCGGGAGTCCCCGGGCGGGCCGAATAGGTAAACACGTGCCCGCCGGCGAATTCCATTGCTTCGATAAAATCCAGCGATTGGTGAAATTCTTCGTCGCCCTCCCCCGGAAAACCGGCGATCACGTCGGTCGTGATGGCTATTTCCGGGGTGACCTGCCGGGCGGTTTGCACCAGGCGGCGAAAGGTATCCGGCGTGGTCTTGCGCGCCATGCGTTTCAAGGTTGCCAGGGAACCCGATTGCAGCGGCAAGTGCAGGTGGCGGCACAGGCGCGCATCCGTCCACAGCGAGAAGAAAGCCTCATCCAGGTCCCAGGGTTCCAGGGAAGACAGGCGCAGACGGCGGACGTCGCTGTGATGTAGCAAAGCTTCCACCAGGTGCCGCAGGTGCAGTTCCGTCCCCAGGTCCTGGCCCCACGAGCCCAGATGCACCCCGGTGAGGACGATCTCCTGCGTACCCCCGTCCAGGGCCGCCTGCACGTCCCGCAGCACATCCGCCAGCGGGCGGCTGCGCCCTGCCCCGCGGGCCACGCGGGTAATGCAGAATGTGCAGTGATTATCACAGCCATCCTGCACCTTGATGAATGCCCGTGTGCGAGCATGCAGCCCGGGCAGCGGCTCCCGCGCCAGTGGCTCGCGATCGAAGACTTCCTCGGGCAGCTCCAGCAGGTCCGCCACCAGGCGGTCTTTGCGTGCGTTGGGGATCACGTGCTGCACACCGGGCAGCCCGGCGGCGCCCTGGGCGTCCAGGGTGCTCCAGCAGCCGGTCACCACGATGTCCCCCGCACCGGCCCGGTGCGCCTGGCGGATCTTCTGGCGTGAGTCCGAGGCCGCTTCGGCCGTTACGGCGCAGGTATTGACTACCACCAGGTCCGCACCGGCGGCCTGATCGACAATGGTATGCCCGGCCATGCGAAATTGGCCGGCCATGTGTTCGATTTCACTTTGGTTGAGGCGGCAGCCCACCGAATCCAGAAAAATTTTCATAACACCATTAATTCAGGGTTGGAGGATAGCAAAGTTATCGAAGATAACGTCCACTCCGGGTTGGTCGTACGCCCCGGCGATCACTCCAACCTCTCCTTCGATCATATCCTGATCCTGAACTTCGAACACCTTTTGCTCATTGATATACATGCTCAAGGTCGACCCAATACATTCGGCGCGCAGGTGGTTCATGGCCGGGCCCTGGTTGACCGCCGGCTGGAATTCCAGCGTCTGGTGGTTCAACAGCGTGTACACACCCTGGTAAACCTTGAGTACGCCTGCATACCCATCGCTGCCGATCAGAAAAGCGTAATAATTATCCCGATCCTTGTGACGGCAAATCAGGCCGTAATCGTTGTTGTCCGGCCCCGCCAGTTTTACGGCGTCGACCTCGAGGCGGGTATCCGCATAGCGCTTTCCCGGCCGGGACCAGTAATCATACTGTGGCTGGTTGACCAGGATGCGCAGGCCGCCATCCTGATAAATCACCATGGAACCATTTTCGCTCCACGTCTCCCAGCCACTCTGCGGGTCCGAGAAATCATCGCTGAATAACACCTGGCCCTGGGGAGCCGGAATCGCCTCGCTGGCGGCCGGATCCGGGGCGGTACAGGCCGGAGCACAGAAGATCACCAGAAATGCCAGAACGATCCGGCACTTCCGGCATCCAAAGGCGATCCGTTTGATCCATTTTAACACATCCGCGTCAATCCCTGACATGCTCATCTCCTGTCGCATCGCTCACCGGCTGTTATTATGGGCGCTGGGGAAACATGAGCCGTTTCCCGGACCGCCTCCGCTCCGGTGAGTAAATCGCTTGTTGGTCGAGAAATCGATGTGACTGAGCGTTTAGCCGCTGCCAGGAAAATAATGAACCAATAAACGATCTGCCAGGTATCCACTGGCCGGGTCTTGAATCGTCAAACTGACCGCTTTCTTCAAATGGATGTATGCCAGATCCATATTACCGGTATTTAAATAAAGCTGGCCTAGATGAAGATGTACGGCTGCAAGCTCAGCATCTTTTCGCAATGCCTGATGCAAGAATCGTTCCGCCCCCAGTGGATCGTTCAATTGCAGCAGCACAGATCCCATCAAATCGTACGATTCAGCCTGTGCCGGCGCCAGCGCCAACACCTGCCGGGCGGCCGGCAGCCCCACGTCGTGCAGCTGGATCCCGTGGGAAGCGGAAAACTCGGCCAGCAGCCGCCAATAGACCGGGTCCCGCGGCCGGAGCGCCACCGCTTTCTGGTAGTATTGCAAAGCTAAGCGGCTGTCCCCCATATTATCGAAGGTGTTACCCATTTCGATCTGCCATACCGGTTCTTCCGGTTCCGCGGTTACTGCCTGGCGCAGATAGGCCAGGGCCCGCTCGGGCTGACCTTGCCTGCGCCAGTACAACGCTGCCAACACCTGCACCAGGGTAGAGCGCGGGTTGAGCTCCAAAGCCTGCTGGAGCTGTGGATAACCATCCTGGCCGAGCTGCTGGCGGGATTCTCCCAACAGGGCCCACGCTTCGGCGTAGGCCGGCTCTAGCGCCAGGGACGTCCGGAAGGCTTCGGCGGCCAGGTCCCACTCGCCCAGGTCGGCCAACGCCCGCCCGGCCTTCAGGTAGGCGTAGGCGTCTTCGCCGCCTTGTTCAGGGTAAGCTTCCAGGAGAGTATTCACCCGCCCGGCAAAATCCTCGTCCAGGCGGCGGCATTCTTCCAGGTCCCGGCGCGCCTCCTGCGTCTGATCTAACAGGTCCAGGATGCCCGCCTGGTAAAGCGCCACGGGGGACAGCGGCCAGGTGTGCTTCCACTCCCGGGCCGCCTGGCGCGCCGCCGGTAAACGCCCCAGGGCACGGTTGAGGGACACGATCTCGGCATAGGCCTGTTCGTCCGCCCCCGCCATGCGCGCCTGGGCGCCCCACACCTGCAAGGCCTCGTCCGGCTGGCCTACCTGGACCAGGGCGCGCCCCAACGCCAGGCGTTGGTCATTGCTCAACCGGCCCCACTGCCCGGCCTGCTGGTAGGCGTTCACCGCCGCCGTCAGGTCGCCCCTTTCCTGCGCCAGTTCGGCCAGCTCCAACCACATCCCGGAGCGCCAGGGCTGGACGGCGGCCAGCGCGTTCAGGGTCCTGGCCAGCGCCGCGGGCTGCTGTGCCTGGCGGGCCACCTGGGCCGCGTGCAGTTTTTGCTCGATCCAGGCCGGGCTCGGGCTCAACTGGAAAAAGACCGCCAACAATGCCGGCAGTAAGATCAGGCCCCACTTCTTCACCTGGGATGAGACGTTCATACGGATTGATTATAAATGTCTGGAGCGCCAGAACCCAAAAAACAAAACCGCAAGGTTTCCCCGTTTTTTAGATGCGGATACGCCGGAACGGATGCCGGTGAGAATCCAGCCCGCCAATCCCGTTACGCCCTAAATCGACGAAAAAAGGCTGCCAATTGCCCCGTCGACAGCCTGGAACGATCCCCCATCGCCGCGCCGCGGCCCTTACTCCGCTGCGGCCGGCTTACGATCTACCCTCCTATGCCGCGTGACTGGCCACTGGTCGACAGCGCCAACAACAGAAAACCAACCGTGATGAACCAGAAGTCATATTGTTGGAGGAGAGGAATAGGTAGAAGCTGGAAATGGCCAACAATTCCAATCGCACCGAGGATGACAGCCAGCCAATAAGTCGTTTCATTGGGGGCAACCAATTTTTCGTTCATACCATACTCCTTATGTGGGCATGCGGATCGATCCCGCTGGATGCCTGATTATAAACGAATTCTAATTCAATGAAAGGTGATAAAAGGCAGGCTTGCGCAGGCCAAAATCACCCACCTGCCGGATTCTACATGGCCAGGGCAGGTTGGAGAACTCTTCGAGAACGGCTATGGCGATTTCCGCAGCCGCCTGGCCGTAGAGGCAGGGTCGTCCGTCAAAACGGCATCACAGCCCAACAGGCGATAATACCACAGGCGCCGGTCCGGCGAAGGGTCCAATGGACAGACCATCTGCCCGCCCCGGTGCGCCGCGGCCACGTAAGTTGGATTGGCGAACAGGAAAGGCCAGATCGGGCCGAGCAGGTCCACCCCGGCCACCGGGCGCAGGCCGGAAAGCGTGATCCAGCCGGTGGGGATGTACGGCGCAGTCCGGCGCATACAGGCCAGCTGGTCCCAGGAAAACGACAGCACCACAGCCCGCCGGCTCAACCCCAATGTATCCAGCTCCGCCGCCAGGCGGGCACAGGTCTCCTCTTCCAGAAAACGATCGGTCTTCAGCTCCAGGGCGACTGCCCGGTCTCCGGGCAGGATGGCCGCCAGCTCAGCCAGGGTAGGGATACGTTCCTCCGGGTAAGCGCTGCGCCCGTCTGAAGCGTGCAGCTTCTTGAGCTGGTCGAGGGTCATCTCCGCCACCGGGCCGTGACCATCGGTAGTGCGATCCACCGTAGCGTCGTGGATGCACATAAAGATGCCGTCTGCGCTCAGGTGCAGGTCGGTCTCCAGGATGTCGGCGCCGTCCTGGACCGCCCGGCGAAAGGCGGCCAGGGTGTTCTCCGGGCACGCCGCCCGGTTGCCACGATGGGCCAGCAGGTAAGGACGGCTTCGGCCCGGTAAAACCAGGCGGGCAGCGTCTGTTGTGGGCCGGGGTTGGTTTCCGGGTGCTTCCACTGCTGCGCTCCTCGGCAGGCCTGAGCCGGGACGTTCAGTCCCGGTTCCCATTGCGTTCCGGCGGGCGACCGCTTTTGTCGTGGCCCAATTCCTGTGAACGTTCGTATGCGGCCCAGATGGCGCGTGAGATGGCGGTGCGCAGGCCGGCTTTTTCCAGGTAATACAAAGCCGCCGCAGAGGTGCCCCCCGGAGAAGTCACTTCGTTGCGCAGCGCAGCGGGATGGTTCTTCTTTTGATCGTAATATTCCACTGAGCCGCGCAGGGTCTCCAGGACCAGCTGCTCGGCAATGCGCCGCGGGAAGCCCAGGTGGACGCCGGAATCGATCAATGCCTCCAGGAAGAGGAAGACGTAAGCCGGGCCGGAGCCTGACAACGCCGTGGCCATGTCCAGGTAGCTTTCCTCTTCGACAAACACTTCCTTGCCCAGGGCCTTGAGGATGCAGCGCGCCAGCTCGATTTGCTCGGGAGACACACTGGGAGATGCGATCCACACGCTGATGCCCATGCCGATCTGCGCGGGTGTGTTGGGCATCACCCGCACTACACAAGGATGCGCCAGCCCGTCGCTGACCTTCTGGATGGGGGCTCCGGCGACCACTGAGATCACCACTGCCTTCCCAGGAATCTTCCCTTTCAGCCCTTCCAGCACCTTGTTCAACAGTTGGGGCTTGACCGAGAGCACCACCACGTCGGCCTGCTCGACGGCCGCGACGTTATCGGACAGCGACTGGATGCCGTAGCGTTGCACCAACTGCTCGCCGCGATCCAGCTCGGGCCCGGCCGCCAAAATCCGCTCGGCCGTGGTGACGCCCTGTTTCAACAGGCCAGAAATGACCGCTTCGCCCATGACGCCCGGGCCAATAATAGCAATCGTTGGAGGGTTACCCATTGTTCAACTCCTGATCTGGGATGAATATTTACTTTGACCAGCGTGCAAAAACCGCCAGGGACAGGGCCCTGCCGGCGCTTTTCTCGATCAGAACCACCTCGCCGGACTGCGTCTCGCCGCCCAACCCGGCTGTGGCGTCTTCCACAGCATAGTGCAGGGTCAACGCCGAAGCCTTGACGGCGTATGCCGTCAGGACCATGAAATCCGCCTCGGGCGCCATCACCTGCCGGCAGGATTGCAGCAGGTCCGGCAGGAATTTGTAGAATTCCCATATTTCGCCCTTGGGGCCGCGCCCAAACTTGGGCGGGTCCAGGATGATCCCGTCATAGGTCGAGCCGCGCCGCCCCTCGCGCTGCACATACTTGATGGCGTCGTCCACGATCCAACGGATGGCATTTTCCGATAACCCGCTCAACTGGCGATTCTCGCCGGCCCAATGCACCACCTTGCGCGAGGCGTCCACGTGGGTCACCGCCGCCCCGGCTCGCGCTGCGGCTACCGAAGCCACCCCGGTGTACCCAAACAGGTTCAACACCTTGAGCGGCCGGCCGGCCGCCCTCACCCGCGCTGTGATCCAGTCCCACTGGGCCGCCTGCTCCGGAAAGACGCCCACGTGGCGTGAAGCCGTGGTCTGCAACCGGAAACGCAGATCCTTGTACCCCAATACCCACTGGGCAGGCAGGTCCTGATAATGCTCCCAATGGCCACCATGCTCTTCACTGGTGATTACGAACCTGGCGTGGATGTTCTTCCATTCTTTTTCGGGCAGGGATGGGCGCCACATGGCCTCCGGCTCGGGCCGCGCCAGGCGCACTTTGCCATAGCGCTCCAGCTTCATGCCATTGCCGCTGTCCAACAGCTCGTAGTCCTTCCAATCCGGTGAATCCAGGGTCAGAATAGGGGGAATGCTATGGGGACGAGCTGCCTGAGGGGACATGCGATTCAATCCTGGGTACGATTTCCGATCCACCCATCCGGCGCCCGTCTTGAAAACGATGCCCCTGGATATGTTGGACCGGTTCTTAGTATAACGTGAATTACGGAGAAAAGGGCAAGGAAATGACGGGCCGCTCTCCCCGAGGGTTTTTTCATCGTCCGGAGGCCAGGTGAGCGCTCCCCGGGCTCCATCGGGGGGTATAATGACGCAGGTAAGAACTGGCATACAGGCCAGGCGTGATTCAGCTGCCATCAGGCCAATCACACCATCCCACATCCCGGACATTCGCATTGCTCTGCCTGAGCATTGACGATTCGACTTACACGAGGAAGTATGGCTTACAATTTCGATCAACTTCACGACCGCCTGAACAGCGACGCGATCAAATGGAAATATTACGACGCAGATGTGCTGCCCCTGTGGGTAGCCGACATGGATTTCCAGGCGCCTCCGGCGGTTATCGACGCCCTGCACCGCCGCGTGGACGCAGGCATCTTTGGCTATCCGCAAGAAGATCCCCAACTCAGCCAGGTCGTCGCCAGCCGCATGGCGGAACGCTATGGCTGGCAAATCCAGCCCGAAGACGTCTTGCTGGCGCCCGGCGTGGTGGTGGGATTCAACTGGGTGTGCCACGCCCTGGCCGAGCCCGGGGAAGCCGTCTTGATCCAGCCGCCGGTCTATCCACCCTTCTTCGGCGCGCCGGGGAATGCCGGTCTCGTACGCCAGGAAGCGCCCCTCTCTATCAAACCGGATGGCAGCTACGCGATCGACTTCGATGCCTTCGAGCGCAGCATCGACGCCAACACGCGCGTCTTCATCCTGTGCAACCCGCACAACCCGGTCGGGCGGGTGTTCACCCCGGCCGAGCTGCAGCGCCTGGCGCAGATTTGCCTGGATCATAACGTGTGGATCTGCTCGGACGAGATCCACGCCGACCTGGTCTTCCAGGGCCATCCCCACACGCCCATCGCCAGCTTGAGCCCGGAGATCGCCCACCACACCGCTACCCTCATCGCACCCAGCAAGACCTACAACATTCCCGGCCTGGGTTGTTCATTCATCATTGCACAGAACCCCGAGATCCGCAACCGGCTCCGCAGCCACCAGCAGGGGCTGGTAGGCCACGTCAATCTGCTCGGCCAGGTAGGGGCGCTGGCTGCTTACCAGCACGGCGATGAATGGCTGGCCGCCATGCTGGCTTATCTGGAAGCTAACCGCGATTACCTGTGCACAACCGTCCAGCAGTACATGCCCGAAATCAACATGGCCTGCCCGGAAGGTACCTACCTGGCCTGGCTGGACTGCCGCCAGGCCGGCCTGGCCCCCAACCCGTACGAATTCTTCCTCAAAGAGGCCAAAGTGGCTCTCAATGATGGCAGCCAGTTCGGGACCCAGGGCGACGGTTTTGTGCGCCTCAATTTCGGCTGCCCCCGCGCCACCCTGACCGAGGCCCTGGAACGCATGTACACAGCCCTGGCCAGGCGTAGGCCTGCCTCGGCGGAATAAGCCGCTGGCAGAAGCGGGTGGGGTCACGAATCGGAAGAGGGGGATACAATAAGGAAGAATAGAGCCATTGCACAGCACGCCATCCTGCTCGGGAGAATGCGGGCAAGGGGCGTTGCTGCGCCGCGGCGAAATGAGTATCCGTATGAACCGCTTGACAACCCAACCAACCGCAAAGAGGGGGCCATTCTCCCGCACGCTGCGGGGATTCGGCTGCCTGCTTATGCTGGCCGTCGCTGCCATCCTGGGCGAGTTGTTCTTGACCGCCCTGGGCGGCATTCTGATCATCTCCGATCCGCTCCAACCCGCCGACGCGGTGGCCGTGCTCAGCGGCGCCAAAGATCTGGGACGCATGCAAGAAGCCGTCCGCCTGTACCAGGATAAATATGCCGGCCTGTTTATCCTCACCGAGACCGGGGAATCCCTGGAAAACTACGACTCCAGCGTCAGCTTTTACTACAAGCTACAAGCCCTGGACATGGGCATCCCCAACGGCGCCATCTTGATCACTGACGAACAGGCCAGCAGCACCGAAGAAGAAGCCCGGGCGATCCGCGATTTACTGGAACGCAGTGGCTTGAAATCCTGCATCGTGGTCACCGATCCCTTCCACACTTTTCGCACGCGCATCATCTTCCGCGAGGTGTTTGCCGACAGCGACATCCACATCAGCGTCCGCCCGGTGCGCGGCCACTGGTACCGCTCGAGCACCTGGTGGATGAGCGCAGAGGGCCGCCAGGCGACCTTCCTGGAATACACCAAACTGCTCGGTCACCTGCTCGGTCTGCGCCCGACCTGGGAATGAAGCCGCGCCTGTAAGGCGTGGATTGAAAGCCAACCGTCATATAGTACCCATAAGGAGGCAGCTATGTCCGACCAGGAAACAGGACCGGCGCCGTTCAAGCGCTTTCCCTTGGCCCACACCTTCTCGATCGTAGCGCGTGACCCGGACAGCGGGGAAATGGGCGTGGCCGTGCAATCCCACTGGTTCTCGGTGGGGAGCATCGTCACCTGGGCCGAAGCCGGCGCCGGTGTGGTCGCCACCCAGGCCTTTGCCGAGCCCAGTTACGGGCCGCTCGGCCTGACGTTGATGCGCGCCGGAAAATCCGCCCCGGCGGCGTTGGCCGCCTTGTTGAGCGCCGACGCCAACCAGGAGATCCGCCAGGTGGCCATGCTGGATACCACCGGGCGAGTCGCCGTGCACACCGGGAAGCGCTGTATCGTCCATGCCGGGCACGAAATGGGAGAAGGATTTTCTGTACAGGCCAATATGATGGCAGACCCGGGAGTATGGCCGGCCATGGCCGGCGCCTACCGCGACGCCAACGGCAACCTGGCCGAGCGTATGTTGGCCGCCCTGGAAGCCGGGCAGGCCGCCGGTGGAGACGTGCGCGGCCAGCAGAGCGCCGCCATCCTGGTAGTCCGGCCGGTTTCCAGCGGCCGTGTGTGGGAAGACAGGCTCCTCGACCTGCGTGTCGAAGATCACCCTCACCCTATCGCAGAACTGCGTCGCCTGGTGAACATCCAGCATGCCTACCAGTGGATGAACCAGGGAGACGATTTCCTGGGAAATGGCCAGATCGAACAGGCGTTGAACGCCTATCGCCGGGCGACCAGCCTGGCGCCCGATCTGGACGAGCTGCCTTTCTGGCAGGCAGTCACCCTGGCTGAAATTAACCATCTGGATGAAGCCCTGCCCATCTTCCGCCAGGTCTTTCGCAGCGACCAACGCTGGATCGAGCTGGTGCGCCGTTTACCCGCCGCCGGGCTGCTGCGCCCGGACGAAGAGCTGCTGCGGCGCATCATCGCGGCCGGCGCAGGAGATTAAACTCACTCTACCGGGTGCGAAACGGGAGGCGGGTGATGAAAGGCGTCCAGTGAATGCGTTTGTGAGGCAAACGGTTTGAGCTGCCGCCGGTGAGAACGCCTGGCCACTTCCAGGTTGCCGGCCGACCCCAGGGCGCCCAGCAGGTGGAAGAACTGCTTGACCAGATCCGGATCGAATTGTTTGCCGGCCTGCTGCTGGAGATATTCCCGTGCGTCGCCATCGCTCCACGCCTGGCGGTAAGAGCGCCGCGAGCGCAGCGCGTCCCACACGTCCACGATGGTGAAAATGCGCGCCGCCAGGGGTATTTCGTGTCCCTTGAGCCCGTCCGGGTAGCCACTGCCGTCCCAATGTTCATGGTGATAATGGGGGATATCCAGGGCCGGGGCCAGGAAGCGGATGGGGGAAAGCAGCGAATAGGCAAACACCGGGTGCTGTTTCATCACCGTCCATTCTTCGGGCGTGAGCGGGCCGGGCTTCTGCAAGATGCTGTCCGGGATGCCGATCTTGCCGATGTCATGCAGCAGCGCCCCGCGGCGGATGGGGACCAGCTCCTCTTCGCAAATTCCCAGCCAGCGGGCAAATTCCACCGTAAGCTGCACCACCCGCTCAGAATGGCCGCGTGTCTCCAGATCGCGCAGCTCCAGGGCATCTGCCCAACCCTGGATCGTCTTATCGTACGCCTCAGATAGTTCCTGATTGGTTTCTTGAATTTGCTCTTCGGCCTGGCGCCGTTCGGTGATGTCAGTCAGGATCACCGTGTAGACCTTACTGCCGTTGAGGGAGGTCCCGGAGGCGCTGGCCTCCAGGGGGAACATGCTCCCGTTCTTGCGGTGGCCGATCAAGGTCTTGCGTCCCACGCTCGGCTCCACCAGGCGGCCTTGCTCGACCTTGAATAACATCTCGATCTGGCCCGGCAGCAGGCGCTCCAGGCGTTCCCCCAGGATTTCGCTGGCTTTATATTCAAAAATCTCTTCAGCGCTCTGGTTGAACACCAGGATACAGCCCATGTGATCGGTGGTGATGATCGCTTCGGAAGCATTTTGTAAAATGCTGGAAAGGTGGTCTTCTACCGCGCGCCGGGAGGCCTGTACCTGGCGTAGTTCTTCTTCCCGCTGTTGTAGCTTTTCGGCCAGGAGGGTTACTCGGAAGGACCCATCCCCGGCCGCGGGGATGTTCTGCAATTGGTCCAGGGAATCGTCCCACTCGCACACCCGGTTGCGCCCGATCATCTTGGAGGCGTACAGCGCCATGTCGGTGCGGTTCAACAGGATTTCGAGCGTGCGTTCCAGATCACGCCCACAGCAGTCGTACTCGGCCACGCCGATGCTCACCGTCACGCACACCGAGGCGCCGTCGGCATCCACGGCCAGATCGGCAATGCCCTGGCGCAGGCGCTCGGCCACGATGCGCGCTCCGGCCAGGTCGGTCTCGGGCAGCAGGATGGCAAACTCTTCCCCCCCAAAACGGCACACCAGGTCGACGCTGCGCATCAGCTCCCGGCACTTCTTACCCACCTGCTGGATCACCCGGTCGCCGGTGACGTGCCCAAACGTGTCATTGACCCGTTTGAAGAAATCGATATCCACCATCATGGCCGACAGCGGGCGTTTGAATCGGTTGGCCCGGTCCACCTCGTGGGTGGCCATCTGGTAAAAGCCACGCCGGTTGAGCAGCCCGGTGATCGAATCGGTCTGGGCCAGCTTTTGGACTTCCATGTGCAGTTGGGCGTTGCGGATGGCCGCCGTCGCCGTGCT
>JAAZNB010000655.1 GCA_012798515.1 Chloroflexota bacterium | reverse complement strand
TCACGAGCGAACCCGGCCGGCACTCCAGGGTTGGGAGTGGAGCACGGCCGGTAGGTGGGAGAAGCGATATGAATCAAAGAGCGGCAGGGTATTGAAGGGCAGGCGGTGGCACCACAGGCGGACCAGCAGGCGCAGCAGGTTAGCGCGGTCGTCTGCACCGGAGCGGTTGGCGCTCAAAGCCAGGTGGGGCTGGCCTTTCAGGGTGTCATCGATCCATTTCGAGCAATTGCTACCGGCGCCTACTTCAATGAATAGGCGTGCTCCACCCTGGTAAGCGGCCTGCACCAGCCGTGGAAAATCCAGGGGCGTGGTCAGCATCTGTGCGATCTGTGAGGCGATGGCGCCGCGCTCGATACGCATCGGGCCGTAGCTGGCTGCGGTGAGCAGGGTGGCCCGCGGGGAGGCGGCTACCGGGAGATCGTGCAGCTCCGCGATGGCCTGGTATTCGGAATGGATCGGGCTGCAATGCAGGGCTTCCTGGAATGGTGCCTGTAAACTGACGCAGCCCAAGGCAACGATGAGCTGTTGAATTTCCTGCGGGTCGCCCCCCACGGCCACCTGGCGCGGGGTGTTGACATGGGTCAGGTAAACGTGGTGTAGGCCGGCATGGGCGATGGCAGCCTGCACGTCCTCTGCAGTGGCCATGAGCAGGTAGTTACCCCAAATGGCCGGCGCACCGGTCGCCTGGGCAACGGGGGGCAATCCCCAGGACTGGCGCACGGCTTCCTGGTCGCCGGCCAGGCGATCCCGGAAAAGGGGCGAAGCCGCCAGGCGGCGTCCCATCTCTTCACCCTGGGTCCACACGCCGCAGGCAAACAACATACTCAGCTCTCCCAGGCTGTAGCCAAAGGCTGCCTGGGGATGGATATCGAATTCGTCCTCCAGGACGTGGGTCAGCAGCACGGCGGTGCTGCTGCCGGAACGCAGCATGGCCACCGGGTCGCGGTGCAAGGCCTCAGAGAATTCCTCGGGGGTCTGTCCGGAGCGGTAATAAACCTTATCCGCGGCCGTGATAAAGCCCAGGTCGGGGGCCAGTTGTTGCATGTGGTCGTATAGATCGGGGAACAGGAAGAGTAAATCCTGTACCAGCCCGGGATACGAGTTGAAAGCCCCGGGATATACGAATGCTATCTGGCCTTCTACCGGTTGGGGGGTGAAATAACTGCCTGCGGGAGTCTGCCAATCCTGACCTTTTTCGGCGGCGGCCGGCAATCCCTTGCGGGCAAAAGCCAGCTCACGCAAGGCTTCCGGGGGATATGCCGCCAGCAATCCCAGGTGATAGCGATGGCCCGAGCGGCTGGAAAGGTGCTCCTGATAGCCGTGGTAGGCTATTTCGCTCAAAGAAAGACCGGCTTCGAGCTGCTGCTGGGTGGCGTCCATAGAGGCGAACAATTCGTCCAGGGAATCCCCAGAGAAAGCCAGGAATTGCGTCTCCTGGCCGAGGATGGAAAAATGGGTCTGCCGGGTGGGGTGAGCATCTTCTTCCAGGTGTAGGATCTCTCCACCCAGGATGAGGTTGGCCTGGCGAGGCGGAGCGCCTGGCGGGTTGAACCAGGGGATGCTCGCCGGAGGAGTGAAAACCGGTAGGCTTTCGAGCCCAGGCGGCTGACTCAGGTCACCGGGGAAGGCCGGCAGGATACGGTGATAGAGACACAAAGCCGCTTTGGCAATGGTCCACAGGTCGCGGCATGGGCCGGGGGCGCCGAAACTGAGATCCGCAGCGCCCAGGGCAAAGGTCACTCCAGGGTGTAGATTGGTGCGTGCGAGGCTTGCTTTTTCCTCTTGGAAGGCAGGGGATGGCGAAGAGCCCAGGTGCCGTGATTCGAGCCATTCAAAATGGCCTGAAGCGGAGGCGCCATTGGCGCCGGCGGCGTACTGGGTCTCGTATTGGCAGCCGGTAGGGATCAAGCGTGCGTAAGCCCGCTGGCCGGCAACCGGGCGGGTCAAGACCAACGCCGCGGCCCCGGGCAGGAGCCCTGGCGTGGGACGCAAGTCGACGGCAGCCAGGATGACAGTCTCGGTCTGGCTGTTCTTGAGGATCGAATCGGCCTCGTCGATGGCCTCGGAGAGAAAACCGTCTTCCACGGGGTGGTGGATGACCGGCCCGGAGAATTGTAAATAGGTTTCCAGGTTTTCCAGGGTGACGCCCGCATCTCGGGCCAGGGCCGGTGTGTACACGACCAGAACGGCTGTGTCCGGACTGGCGTGGAGGGAAAGCCCGGCGTCTAAAACCGCGGCCTGGATGGTCTGCACCAGGAGAGTCTCCTGGGGAGACAGGCGTTCAAGGCCCTGGTCGGGTAGATCCAGCGCTTTGAAGTCCGGGGCAGCCAGTTCTCCGACGAGGGGCCAGGTTGTGGGCGGCGGTTCTGCCGGCGGCGCAGCGGCCGTCCGGCCGGTATAGATATAGCCCAGGAGCCCATTCAACCGCGCAAAACGGTTTGAATGAGCCTCCATGCCGATGATAGCGATCATCTGGGCCTGAAGGTCGTGATTTTGAGAAATGCTCATATCAAATGCTCGGTTTACCAGGTTTGACGAGATGGTCTTTTTCCGGCCGCTGGGCGATGACCTGGGCCAGGTGTCTGCTGATCGTCCCTTCCAGGCCTTGAATGTGAACGTGCAGTCTTCCTTGCGGATCCAGGACGTCGATGTCGGCGACGGCGGAGTTCTCACTGGCGGAACGGATCTTCATTTCCACCTGGTATGGCCGGTCGAACGACAGGGGCAGGTACTGCTGCATGCTTTGCAGGCTGGAAGGCAGGCAGGGGGCCTGGGAGAAATGCTGAGTCCAAATCAACAGGCATTGGACGATGGCGTCGTAGATGTAGGGATTGGAGGTGGCTACCGGGAACTGGCCCTGGCGGCTGACGGGAACCTGGGCCAGGGAACAACGCATGGAAAGACCATCGGGATCGATGCGTTCGACTTGTTGTACACCCTGGAAAGCCGGTCCGTGAAACAGGGTGCCGTCCTGGTATAGACTGGCGCCCGGAGTAGCCTGGGCCATAGGGGATGCCTGTATAGGCTCGACCTGGGGTGCGGGTGGAATCTCGCGACGCAGGTCGATTTGGGACGTGTAGTGGTAAAAAGTGCGATCGCGACTATTCTTGCTCCAGATGACGGCATCCAGGCTGACCTGGTCGTGATCGGCCTTGGACGTCTCTTTGACTTCCAGGACAAATTCATCCGGGAGGTTGGCATCGAAGACCAGGCCTTTTAACACGCGGAATTGGTTGATGGAAAAGAAGGTATAACCCGGGTAAAGCTGCTCGCAGGAATTAATCATCCAGGCAGCGGCGCAGGTGGCCGGCAGGACGGGATTCTCACCGATGGTGTGATCGAGCAGGAAAGGGTTATCCTGGGCCGACAGGCGGCGGTGAATCTGATAACTCTTCAGATCAGAATGCAGGCTGACGGCCGGGCGCAGCGGGGGCGCACCGACGATCAATTGAGCCGGGGTGGGCCGGGTTGAAAGCAGCTGGCTGGCCAGGAAATCCACCCCGGACTTGACCGGGATCAGCTGAATGTCGCGTTCGGTGAACATGCGTTTGAGTTCGGGGGTCACCATGCCCACTTCCCACGGGCCCCAGTCGAAGGCAATCACCCGGCAGTCCGGGTACTGGCGCTGCAAGCGTAGAGCGGTTTTGTTGAGGATCTCGTTGGCCAGGGCGTAATCGGTCTGGCCAACGTTGCCGGAGAAACCCACGATGGAGGAAAACAGCACCAGGAAGTCGAGCTGCTGCATGGAGACGCAGGCCAGCAGGTTCTCCAGGCCGCTTACCTTGGGACGGTAGACGTTGTCGAAATCCTGGGCAGTCTTCTTTTCGATGAGCTTGTCGGCCAGACGCCCGGCGCCATGGATGATACCGGTGATCGGTCCGAGGGCCTGGACCGCCTGCTGTACTGCCGGACGCAGGCTCTCCAGGTCGGTGACGTCGGCGCGCAGATATAGGGCTTCTCCCCCGGCGCGACGGATGGCATCCATGGTGGCCTGGATCTCGCGCCGGGCGGCGATGCGCTGGTATTCCTTCTCGACCGCAGCCGGCGTCATGGTCTTGCCCAACAGGCTGTAGCGTTTGAAGATCTCTTTTTTCATCTCGGCCGGGGTGTGGATCTCGGCAGGGATGTCCAGCGTGGCCGCTTCCAGGTCTGAGCGCCCCAGTAAAACGAACTTACACGGGGAGACCTCGGCCAGGCGGGTGACACATTGAGCGGTGATGCCACGCCCACCCCCGGTGGCTAGGATCACCGCATCGGGACGTAGCAGGTCTGTCCTGGTGGTCATCCCGGCAGCTCCGCTTCAGCGACGAGGGTAAACCGGCCCTCTGGGTTGTAAGCCACTTCGGTGACCAGCCGGTTGGGATCGTCGAATTCGGCCAGGATCAGGCCTGCCGAAGCACTGGCTGGGGTGTCGGGCTGTAAATCTACCGCCCGGCAATGGATGTTTTCCCATTCCAGGTTGAGTGATTTAACCAGGCCAGCCAGACCACCGCTGATCGGGCTGGAAGAGGTCTCCGAGCCCAATCCCAGGCGCCCGTCCTGGCGGGTGACGGTGATGAAGGCGGCGCGGCCGCTGAAGGAAGCCCGGGCCAGGTCAGGTTTCAAAGCCTTGGCCAACAGGAACACCTGGCGGATCCAGGCTTCGTTCTTGCTGGAGTCGGCGTCGGCCGGCTGCAGGTGGATAAAGGCGGCCACGTTGCCGAATTGGGCGTGAACCTGGTCCAGGGCATAGTGTACGTCGGCTTCTTCTTGACCGTCCAGATGGAAGGCATCCGACTGGGCCGGCTGGCCGGCGCCGGGTTGCGCCGGGTGCAG
>JAAZNB010000654.1 GCA_012798515.1 Chloroflexota bacterium | reverse complement strand
GGTTTCCCCTGGGCCTTATATACGCTGCCCGCATTGTACGACAGGGAAAACAGGGTAGCATACACGGCAATGGCCTGCATGACCGGGATGGCTTCTTCCCATTTGTCGGTCAACACGGCGTGCACGAATGGGCCGGCGACCATGGCAAAGCCCACCCCCATGGGAATGGTGATCATGGAGACGTATTCGAGCGTGCGCAAGAACCCCTTGCGCAGCTGGCGAGGTTCATTTTTGAGCTTGACGTACACAGGGAAGATGACCATGCCGATCACCGTACAGAACTGGGTGATCAACAGATCCGGGATGCGAAAAGCCAGGCTGTAAACCCCCAGGGCCTCTGGCCCCATAAAACGGCCGACGAAGAGGTAGTCCACGTTCAATAGAAAGATGGCCAGCACGTCGACCGAGACAATCTGCACCCCGTAAGACAGCAGCGAGCGAGCAATCGAGACGCTGAATTGGAACGCCGGCCGCCAGGGCAGCACCTTCCAGTAGGCAATCACCGTGGTCGCAATCCCGGCCAGCTGGCCGTAGATCAGGCTCCACGCCCCAAAACCCAGCAAGGCGAACAGAATCGAGAAAAAGCCCTTGGAGACCGAGCGCGCCAGGTCAGGAACGAAGCGGTTTTTGAACTTCAGCTCCTTACGCAGCAGGTTGTCGTGAATGTTGCTCAACGAAGACAGGGGGAAGGTCAGGGCCATGACGCGGATGACCGGCACGGCGCGCGGGTCTTTGAAATAGATACCCACCAACGGAGCGATCAACCAGGTCAATCCAAATAAGATCAGGCTGAAGACCAGCCCCAGCCAGAAGGCTGTGCTGGGGGCGCGGTCTTCGGAACGGTGGAACACAACTGCCGGACCGATGCCCATGTCGCTCAAGACGTCCAGGAAGCTGATCGTCACCAGGGCATAGCTCACCACGCCATAGTCATCCTTGGTCAGCAAGCGGGCCAGGATGATGGTGGTCAGGAACACCAGAACCTTGCCACCCATCGTGGCCGTATAGGTCCAGAAAGTACCCTGGACGGTCTCGGCGGCCAGGTTCTGCCGGGAATTAACACTCATTCTGTGCGATTCCCCTTGCTGCGTTGAATATCGAGCTCATTCTTGGCCAGGTGAGGCAGCGCCAGGGCAATGCCTACCAGCAGCCACAAGGGCCGCGGGTACGAATTATGGATAAACAGGGCCGAGGTAAAGTAGCCGGCCGTGCCGATCATGATGGCCGTGACCAGGTTGGACAATGCTTTCATCCCGGCCCTGGCCAGGCGGTTTTTGGCCTGCCACATCCCCCGGAACATGACGTACAACAGGGTGCCAAAGACCAACAGCCCCAGGATACCCTGTTCGGCAGCGATTTCCAGGTATAAATCGTGGGGAGAACGCTGCTCATACCGCGCGTCCAGGCCGACCAGGCGGGAATACTCCAGGTATTTCTCCGGGTAGTTGTCCAGGCCGACGCCGATAATGGGGTTATCGCGGAACATCATCAGGGCCACGGTATATTCGTTGGCCCGCCCGCGGAAGGAAACGTCGCTTTGTGAGCTCACGTCGTCCGAGCTGACCAGGCCGCTCAACGTACCCACCCGGTCCAGGTATTCCGGCGGGGCTGCGAAGAAGAACAAGCCCATCCCGACTGCTGCCAGCAGCAGGAAGGCCGGCAGAGGCGGGCGCCGCCAAAAGATAACCAGTATTGTGACCACTGCCAGGGCGATAAAACCACCCCGGGAGAAGGTGTACACCACCGTCAGCGAGGTGGCGACGAAGGCCCAGAAGGCCACACCTTTCAAGAGTAAACTGCGCTCGGCGAACAGGCGGTCCAATGCCAGGGGCACCAGCACCACCATCACCTGGGCGTATGAGTTGGGACTGCCGAACGGGCCGGTAATGCGAAAGCCCGTCTGGTTGGCCACGATCTGCATCTCGGCGGCATTCGAGAAACCGAAATAGGTATTTCCGTAATCCCCGGTGAGGTACTGCACCACGCTGATGGTCCCCAGGAAGATGCCGGCCAGGAGCAAGGCCCACACCGTCCCGCGCAGGGTATCGGCGCGCTGTAAGATGATGGCCACCAGGATGGCGATGACGGCATCTTTCAAGAAGTCTTCGATGGCCCACCAGGAGCGTTCGAAATTATCCGCATAGAGCAGCGAGATCGAGCTGACCAGCACGAAACTGCCCACCAGCACGGTGGCGCGTTCCCACCCGGTGGGGGGACGGTTGGTGATGACCCACTGTACCAGCACGGCGCCGGCCAGCAAGGGGACGAGAAACTTGGCCACCGAGGGCGCGTGGTGTACATTGACCAGCACGTCCGAAAAACGGGTATAAGTTAAAAAAGCGACCAGGAACAACCCCAGCTCGGGCTTCACCAGCGTACCGGCCACGGCAAACAGGCCCACCAGGCCGACGATGGCATAGAGCGGGTTGGGGCCCAGGTAGAGCAGCGCGGCCAACATGCCGGCCACGGCAATCCCGGCCACAATGATCACCGCGGTCAGCCCGCTGGATCGGGGATTAGTCGTTATTCTTCTTTCCATAGGGTCTGCCTCCATATCCTGCCCCAGCATTGCCTACCCTTAACGGTTCGACATGAAGGGAACGTTTCAGCCAGACAATCTGCGCCCCCATGGCACAGCCAAAGACGCCGGATCGCCCCCTTTCCGGCACAGGCATCTGCGTTTCAGACCCCGAATCACTCGGCGGGCTGCGTCTGGATACGTTTTTCGACGCCCTGCCGGGCCAGTTCCAAATCGTGTTCAGCCCGTCGCACCAGTTCTGTGCCCGTCTCGCCCAGCTGGTAGGTGGCCACACTGACGTACGGCTCGAGGTAAATCGTCTCGCCGTAGTCTTCCAGCTGGATAGGCTTCTGCAGCGCCTGGCGGGTGCGTTCCATAGTGCGGCTGGCCGCCATGCCCGGCGTAGCCGGCAGCAAGATAGAGAAGATCACGTCGTCCCAACGGCCAATGATGTCGTTGCCGCGCAGTTCTTTCCGTAGGATTGCGGTGACCTGGCGCAGCAGCTCCTGGAGCATGGTCTGGGGTAAAGCGTCGATCAGGTCTTGGAGACCATCCAGCTGTACCATCCCCAGCGAGAGGTGCGAGCCGGGACTGGTGGCGATTTCCTCGTCGATCACGCGTTCGAAATATCGCCGGTTGAAGACCTGGGACACCGGGTCCAGGGCGGAGCGCTGGCGGTACACATCCAGCGGGGTCTGGGCCTGCCCCACGATGATGGCCAGGGCCGCACCGATCACCAGGCCGAGGGCAATGGCCAGCGCCGAGTCGCGCAGGGGCTGCGGCCGCACCGGCTCATCCGGGATCACTGCCGGGTCGAGCATGCTGATGTCGAACACCTGGTACAGCTCTTTGATCTCAGACACGGCGCGCTGGCCCAGGGTGTTGGCCACCACTACCGCCACCGAGGGATCCGGTCCCTCGACAGATAATTCCAGAATGTTGGCGTCCGGCAGCGCCGCGGTAGTGATGGCGTAGTCGCGCTTCATCACCTCCGGGTCCAGCTGCAAGGATTGGATGGTCTCGTTATAGATACGCGTACTGTTGAGGAACTCGGCGTACGTCACGATGACCGAGCGCTTGTCGAGCGTATCCAGGCTGGTGATGGCATCCCGGCTGACCGCCAGGGCAGCATCGGGGCTCACGGCAAACCGGGCGCTGGCACGGTAGATCGGGGTGGCCAGGTAGGAGAACAGCAGGGCTACGATCAGCGCGCCCAGCGTGGTGACCACAACAATCCACCAGCCTCGTTGTAGCAAACGTAAGTAATGTTTGATTTCCATCTTGATCCTCCGTCACACTTCTGATGCTAGCCTTTATTGATAAATTCAGCCACAAATTGGGGCTTGTTGCGCCCCATTTCCGGTAAATGGACACATTCATCGAACAATTGAGAAAGAATACGCACGTTATGGTGTAGGTTAAACTCGCTGAGGACCAGCTCCCGCCCGGCCTGGGCGCGGCGGGCCGCAGCAAGCGGATCTCGGTAGATCTGCTCCAGGGCGTCTGCCAGCCCAGGGACATCTTCCGCCTCGACCAACAGCCCGGTAACCCCCGGGCGGACCAGTTCTGGTACCCCCGAAATACGCGTGGCCACCACGGGAAGCCGTGAAGCCAGGGCTTCCATCAAGGCTACGGGAATGCCTTCCATCTTGCCGCTGGGAGCCACCACGCTGGGTTGCGCATAGCAGTCGGCTTCGGGCAGCAAACCGGCGACCTCTTCCTGCGTGCGGGCACCCAACAGCTCCACTGTATCCGAGAGACCGTTCTCAGCAATGAGGCCTTGCAGCTCGGGACGCAGTTCACCTTCCCCAACGATCACGGCGTGGACGGGAATCCCACGCCGGCGCAGCAGGGCGACCGCCTGGATCAGATAGCGCTGGCCTTTATAGGTCTGCAAGCTACCCACGTTGAGCACGCGCAGCGGCGCGCCGGCCGGCGGCGTGTCTTGCGTGCCCCCCGAGTAACGCTCGGGGGCTACCCCCGGATAACGCTCGGGGGCTACTCCACAGTGGAGCACACGGATCTTCTGGCGCACCCAGGGACCAACCTCGCGGGCCAGGTATTCACGATTGAAGGCGGAAATAGAGACGACGAAATTGGCCGCAGCCAGCTTGGACGCCAGCATGGGCCTTTCAACGTAGATATCGTGGGCGTGAACGGTAAAGGTATAGTGGATACCCATCAGGCGGTAAATGATCCACGCCGCCAGGGCAGGGTGGGTGGCGTAATGGGCATGGACATGTTGGATGCCCCGCCGCTGCATGTCCCGCCCGGCCGCCACGGCCTTGGGAAAGATCGCCACCGCCCGCAGTAAGAATTTAGGGCTGGTACGATTCTCCCACACCATTTTTAGAAACGTGGAGAGATAACGCAGTGGGTGCTCGACGAAAGTGCGCAAGTTTTCCCAGGCTACGCCCGGGGAGAGGTATGGGATGGGGTGCGTGTTGGCCAGCATCTGCTGCGCTTCCGGGTGCACTACGGCCTGGCGCTGGACGACCAGGGGATAGACGTGCACATCCCAACCCAACGTTTGCAATTCCACCATCTCACGCAAGATGAACGTTTCCGGCAGGTGCGGAAAACGGGACATGACGTACGCAATCCGCCGTGGCACGCTCAAACTGCCCCCTTCTGTTGAAAGACGGCCGAGACGGTACGAAACAGGATCTGGATGTCTAACCACATACAGCGGCGCTGGATGTAGGCGATATCCAGGCGCAGCCGCTCATCGAATTGGAATTCTCCGCGCCCCACGATCTGCCACAAACCGGTCAGGCCGGGCAGGACGTCCAGGCGCTCGGTATGCCACAGCTCATACATCTTCGGGCTGAAAGAAGTAGGGCGGGGGCCCACCAGACTCATTTCTCCCTTGAGGATATTGAACATCTGGGGCAGCTCGTCCAGGCTGGACTTTCTCAAGAACCGTCCGATCCGGGTGATGCGCGGATCGTTGGTAATTTTAAAATCTGGCCATTTCAGCTCGTTGAGGTAAGCATATTTCTCTTTCAGCTCTTCAGCGTTGACCACCATGGTGCGGAACTTGTACATATTGAACCGCCGCCCGCCCATCCCGGTGCGGGGCTGTACGAAGATCACCGGGTCGCGCGGGGATTCGAGCTTGATCAAGATGAATATCACTGCGATCAGCAACAACCAGAAAGGTGAAGCCAGGACCACCAGGGTCAGGTCCATGATGCGTTTTAAAACCAGATACACCGGGTCGGGTATCAAGCGTTTTTCGGGCTTGAATACCTCGAACCAGTCCTCGTGATCGACCGTCCTCTTACTTTCATTTACATTAATCACTCTAAAACCACCCTAACAGACCTGTAATAAGAATCAATGGCTGTCGTTCGTAATCGTCCGTTTTTCCTCCGGGATCTGGACATAGTTCTGAAGGTTGAATTCGGCTCTTTTCAACAGGTCTTCAAACGTAAGCGCTTCATCCGGGAAGGAGGCAATCCCGTACGCCACAGATACACCCAATTTGTCGACCAGGTCATCTTGAATGCGTTCGGCCAGGTTGACCGTACCCCGGCCGTTGGTCTCGGGGCACAAGACCACAAAACGCCCGGTGCCATCTTTGCTGAGGATCACGTCCGTCCGGCGGGCTTCGTTGGCAATCACCTGGGCCAGGTTGGCGGCCACGAAACGTTCGGTCATCTTTTCCTGGATATCACGAACGGCGCGTTCCAGCTCGGGCTCGAAGCTCAATGAAGTTGGCTCGACGAGCAGCAGCGCCAGGGGCCGGCTGTGACGCCGGCTGCGGATGAACTCAGTTTTGATCATTTCCGTGGCCTGGTCGAGGCGCACCACGCGCTGCCCGACGTCGGGCAGGGTCACTTTCTCGATGAATTGCTCGAACTCATTCAACGAGCCCGCCACCGAATAACCCAACGCCACGGCGATCAACAACATGACCAGCTCAGTCACCGTCAGATAGAGATAAATCCCCGTAAACAGGGGCACGCTGTTGTATAAGAACAGGCGAAAGAGGATATAGATGCCTGCCCACAGGGTCATGGCCACGTATACAGGCCACGTCTGTAAGCGGCGGATGGCCAACACGGAGATTATGGCCAGCAGGATGACCCCATACAGGAAGGAATGGATCTCTACCGTCTGGATCTGGTTCAGGTTGATACGCGCAAAAGTAAATACCAGAGCCAGGTAGGCCAGGGTTGCGATAAGAGACAATTTGAGCTTCATCATAATGCGCCTTCCTCTCTGTATTTACCCATAGTTAATCAGACTGTTCACCACATTTCCCCTCGAACAACCCGCGGTAATGGAATCAAATAAACTACACTTCACATAGTGAAGATGTGAAACAAACCTGGGTAAGGTTAAACCCCATTGTTTAATTATATGATTCCGCACCCTCTCACTCATTCCAGGACCTTCCCTACCAATAATGAGGAATTACCCTATCATCCATATTATAGCGATATAAACAACCGCATTTATCTATGAATTCTCTTAGATCCACTTAGATCCTGGTCGCCAGGTCTATAATTTCCAGGGGAATGCCCCGGGATGGATCCAGGACCAGCTGAATAGCCTCTTGGGGACAGGCCTGGGCGCAAACGCCGCAGCCCATACACGATTGGGCCTGGATGGTGGCCTGCTCGACGACCGTGATGGCGCCAAAAGGGCAGGCGGATTCACACGCCCCGCAAGCGATACACACCGCATCGGTTACCTCCGCCCGGTATCCCGAAGGCGCCAGCATGGGAATGCCGTTGCGGTGTGACTGAATGGCACCGCAGCAGCAAGGACAACAGTTGCAGATGGCATAAAAACGTCCCAGCATGGCATCTTTAAAGAAAGCATGGTGGACGTGGCCGCGCCGCTCTTCCGCTTCCAGAATGGATTGGGCCTCGACGGCGTCGATCCAGCGCGCCCGCTGCGGATTGTGCTCTACGACGAAACTGGCGAACGGCTCGCCTACGATCAGGCAGACGTCCAGCGGGGTGCACGGGTTGAGGCGCGCCGCCCGACAAGGACACTGGATCACAGCAATGTGATCCGGGTTCTTCAAAATCAAGTCCCTGGCCATAGGGTAAGGGATGACCCGCTCCAGATCGCCCCGCTGGATCTCTTCCCTTACCGTGACCAGCTGGCGTGCCTTCTCCAGGGGCAGCACTTTACCGTGATAACCATCGGCAAACGTGCCCTGCGCCTGGGAGGGCGCCGGAAAAACGGCTCGCCACATCTTTGTCCCGGCTGTGGCCAGGTTACGCAGCCGGCTGGGCCAGGGTCGTTCACCTATGCCCAGGGAGATATACAGGTATGGCCATCGCCCGTACACGTACCCGTGCAGCATATCCACCAGGGTAAAGTGGGGCGTCCGTCGCGCTTCACGCCAGAATGCTCGCGTGGAGGGACGAACCACCGGCCAGATCTTTCGAAAGCCCATACCCGCTGCTCCAAATCCGCCCCCCTACGCCCGTGACGTTCGGGCTGCACTTAAGATAACGCTGTACCTTCCCATTTCGTGACGCACAGGGAAAAGAGAGCATCGACCAGCATACAACAGCCAGAGGCGGTTGTATAAACGACCTTATGCTGAAAATTGAATTACCGCGTCTGACTGAAAGACCAGAGTCCATCGATGCTTACTTTTAGCCCATATCAGCCATGCGGGCTTTTTTCTGACCCCAACAATAAAAAAGGCCCGCGGGGAAGGCTTAAACGATAAGTTTTTTAACGCCTCAAGAAACACTTTCACTTGAATTTACGTTAACCTATATTATACCGGTTTCATCAATAAATATCACGAAATCTTTCGGACTGGTGCAGAGTGAATCGAAATTATCTCCGCCCGGATCCAGACAGCCATCGATCTGATGAATACGCCTTTGCCTTTTGTTCCCTGAAACCCGGAAATCGGGAAGCGCAGGCGGGGAGACTCCCTGCCTGCGCTTCCCGGTAGTATTAATATTGGCGCCAATCCGGTGGTAGGTTCCGTTGGCAGTGCGGATTACCCGACCGGTTTCCACTCGTAAATATAGTAGGTTTCGACGTTGACGCCGCACGACGCCAACACGTAGACGGCGACTCTGTCCCCCTCATTGGCGCCAGGGCCGAAAGTGCCGCTCACCACCACGGAGTGAGATTGGAAGTTGTTGCCTCCACCTGTGGTGAAGCTTTCATTTCCATTGTCCTGCTGCTGTACGTCGAGGGATTACAGAATCCGAAAAGTGCAAGGCTTCCCTTGGGTATGCAACCGGGTAATACAGAGAACACTGGGCCATAAAATATTAAACGATACCTGGTAAATAGACAAGCCACTCGTTCGCCGGACCGGCCCAATCCGGACAAAATGCGCCGCCTTGCAGCCAGGCCCTGGGCTATGATGCGGGTATAATTCAACCAATCGCATTTAAGGAAAAGCCCGGCATGATTGCAGTGCTCAATTTTTCGATCGGCCCGTATCACCTGGCACGACTCCAGGGGCTGTATGCCGTCCAGCCTGCGTTTACGGTGATCGAAATTGCGCCTGTGCAGCGTTCCCATTTCTGGAAGGCGCCCACGTCCACGCCGTTCGAATGCCTCCGGTTGGCAGCTTCCACGCAGGAGCCCAGGCTGGCGGGGCAGGACCTGGCCCGCCAGGTGAGCGCTGTCCTGGATGCGATGCAGCCGGAGGTGGTGGCCGTGGTGTCCTATTCCCACCCGGCCATGCGCGCCGCGGCCGTGTGGGCCAGGCACAACGGAGTGCCGTGCATCGCCCAGATGGACACCACCTGGGCCGACCGCCGGCGGTTCGCCGGGTGGGAGTACCTGAAAGGCCGCTGGTGCCGGACGTATTTCGACGCCCTGTTCTGCGCCGGCAGTCGCAGCGCACAATACTACGCCGGGTTGGGTTTTCCAGCGTCAAAGATCTGGCGCGGCTATTACGTGGCCGACAATGATTACTTTGCCGCCGGGGCAGCTGCGGCCCGCGACCAGGCGCCGCAGCTGCGCGCCGCCCTGGGCCTCCCCCCGGCGTATTTCTTGTGCGTGGCGCGTTACGCTCCCGAGAAAAATCTATCCCGCCTGATCGCGGCCTACCAGCGCTACCGGCAGGGTGGGGGGGAGTGGGGCCTGGTCCTCATCGGCGACGGGCCACAGCGCCAGGCGCTGGCCAGGCAAGCCGCCGGCGTCCCCGGCGTGCAACTGCTTCCCTGGCAGCAATACGAACAACTGCCTGCCTATTATGGGCTGGCATCGGGCTTTATCCTGCCCAGCCTGTCCGAGCCGTGGGGCGTGGTGGTCAACGAAGCCATGGCCAGCGGCCTGCCGGTGTTGCTCAGCCGTCGCTGCGGCTGCCTGCCCGAACTGTGCTGGAAAGGGATCAACGGGTACGATTTTGACCCCAACGACGAGCCGGGGATGGCACAGCTCATGCACACCCTTTCTCACAGCCCCAACCTGGCAGAAATGGGAGCCCACAGCCAAGAAATCGTGGCCCATTTGACCCCACACACCTGGGCGCTTGCCTTTCTGGATTGTATCGCCGGAAGTAAAGCCGCCCCATAACAGCTGACCCACAAACCGATTCTTTTCTACAGGACGCACCCGAGTGAAACCCCGCATGTCAAAGGCCTTGCTCGTCGGATACCAAAGGAAGGGCAACGTGACCGGCATCAGCCAGTCCTTCTACATGGTCGTGGAGGGTTTCCGCCAGCACGCTATCCCTGTCACTACCATCTATCTGACCCAAAGGAATGCCGGGGAGCGGATTGGAACGTTCAACCTCTTCCACGTACTGCTCCTGCTGGGCGATATCGTACGCGTCTGGGTGGCCATGCTGGGTGTCCCTAACCTGTACATCACCATTTCCCTCTCCACCTGGGGCATGTTCAAGGATTTCTTGATCATCATCCCGGCACACCTGCTCAGGAAACACGTAGTCGTCCACGTGCACAGCGGGGGATACGGCCTGCTCTACGCCCAGCAAGGCCGCCTGATCCAGGCCATCACCCGCAGCATGTTCCGCTGCGTAGACCAGATCCTCGTGTTGGGAGAACTACTCAAGAGCCAGTTCGATTTCGATCCCGGCCTGCGTTCCAAGCTGATCGTGGTGCGCAACGGGCTGCCCATGGGGCTGGACAACCAGGCGGTCCAGTCCAAGCGCCTGGAAGAAGGGCGGCCCATACGGCTGCTCTACCTATCCAATATGATCGTCAGCAAAGGTTACCTCGACCTGTTGGAGGCCTGCAAGATCTTGAAACAGGCCGGGCTGCCCTTTACCTGTGACTTCTACGGCAACTTCGTCCACATCGTCGCCGACCAGGGAGAAAACGCTTACGACCAGGATTGGTTTCTGCGTTACACCCGCAAGAATGGCCTGGACGAAACAGTCCGGTTCCACGGTCCGGTCACAGGGACTGAAAAACAGGCTATCCTCGAGCG
>JAAZNB010000653.1 GCA_012798515.1 Chloroflexota bacterium | reverse complement strand
TATCGTGACCAGGACCGGGTGAACAGCCAGTATCAGGAACAGCGCCTTACCATTCAGATCCAGCTTCTCGATAAGCCGCTTTCATCTTTTCAGGACGTAACCTACTTAATCCAGGAACTTGAAAAGTTCTATCATCGCTAGGTGGTTCATTGCAAACAACGATTGTCATCCCTACATATAACGAAGCCGAAAACCTTCCCCGGCTGGTAGACAGCCTGTTTTCCCTGCCTCTCCAGGACCTGAGCCTGTTGGTGGTGGACGACAATAGCCCGGACGGGACGGGGCAGATCGCCGAGGACCTGGGCCAGGCGCACGCGGGGCGGATCCAGGTGCTGCACCGCAAGGGAAAACTTGGGCTGGGTTCGGCCTACATCCAGGGCTTTCAGCTGGCTATCGAGCGCGGCGCAGAAGCAGTGGGTCAGATGGATGCCGATTTTTCTCACCCACCCGAAAAACTGGTCGAGCTGGCAGCGGCCCTGGCGGACACAGACGTGGCCCTGGGCTCACGCTACGTGCCCGGTGGCAGGCTGGACGATAACTGGCCGGCGTGGCGCAAGGCCCTGTCGGGTTTTGGCAACATTTACGCCCGCACGATCCTGGGCATCCCGTTGCGCGACGTGACCGGCGGCTTTCGCCTGTGGCGGCGCGAGACGCTGTACGCCATGCCCCTGGAGCGCATCCGTTCCAACGGGTACGTGTTCCAGGTCGAGATGGCCTACGTGGCGCACAAACTGGGCTTCCGCTTCCACGAGATCCCAATTTATTTCGCCGACCGGCGGTGGGGACAATCCAAGATGAATTTCCGCATCCAGGTCGAGGCCGCTGTCCGCGTGTGGCAGCTGGCCGGCATGTACCACGACTTGAGTGGGAAACGCGCCGTTTAACCCCTATCATTTTCTCGAACAACCGAGGAGTACTTAACTGCGACAGCCTGGAAGAGACCCCAGGCTGTTGTTTTTATGATTCCGCTCGGGCGGCCGCCTCGGCCAGGCGGCGCCATTCTTCCAGGTCGAGCGTTTCGGCCCGCCGCCGCGGGTCGATATCGGCCGCTTCCAGCAGGGCGGCGGTGCGGCTGGTGGGCCACTGCATTCCACCGGCCAGCGAGTTGCGCAGGGTCTTGCGCTTCTGGCTGAAGCCGGCCCGGGCCAGCCGAAAAAAGCTCTCCAGCAGGGGGGCGGGGATGCGCGGCTGGGGGTACAGGTCGATGCGCACCACGGCCGAATCGACCTTGGGCGCCGGGTAGAAGGCGCCGGCCGGGATGCGCAGCACCCGCTGAGGCTGGCCGTACACCTGGACGCTGAGCGCCAACAGGCTGAGGTCCCCGGCCGGGGCGCAAATGCGCTCGGCGACTTCCTGCTGGATGGTGAGCACCAGCCGCGCCGGGCGGTGGCCGGCCTCGAGCAGGTGGCGCAGCACAGCCGAGGTGATGTAATAGGGAATGTTGGCTACCACGGAATAGCCGCCCTCGGCCAGCAGATCGTCGGGATCGAGCTGGAGGATGTCCCCGTGGATGATCTCCACGTTGGGCCAGGGGGCCAGCACCTGGGACAGCAGGGGAATGAGGTGCTGGTCGAGCTCGACGGCCACCACGCGCTGCGCGGCCTGCGCCAGGAAACGGGTCAGGGAGCCCAGGCCGGGGCCGATCTCCAGCACGGTGTCGTGCGGCCCGACTTCAGCGGCGGCCACGATCTTGTTGAGGGCGGCGTGGTCGATCAAAAAATTCTGGCCCAGGCCCTTGGAGGGGCGCAGGCCGTTGTCCCGCAGCAAGGCGGGCACGTCAAGCGGGGGAAGGTTTATGGCAGGGCCCATGGCACGTTGCTCGGTACGGGGGTGAGAAAATAGAGGGTGACGTTCTGGTGCCAGGCTTCGAAGTCGTCGTCGGTAAAGGCCAGGTCGATCCAGTATTCGCCCGGGATGCCGCCGCCCACGTCGCCGATCACGGCCAGCCCGTAGCCGGGGACGTAAACCTGGGCCCCGGCGAACATGCGGTACCAGGCGCTGCTGACGCTGATGACCCCACGCTGCACGGGCAGCCCGGAGGCGGTGCCGTTATAGCACCGGTCGCCGCCTGAGCGGCAGGGGGAATAGGAGGTGGCGTAGACGGTCACGGCGCGGTAATATTCGATGGTCCCGGAGGGGGTATCCAGGGTTTTGACCACCACCTGCGTACCGTAGCCCAACTTCTCTGCCACGGGCTCTTTGGCGGTCCACTCGGCCTCGGTCTGGCGGGCGGTCTCCTGGCCGTCTGCGTAGCGCAGGCGGGTGCGGGCGACCTTGAGCCCCAGCTGGCCGGCCGCCACCACGCCCTGTTGGCCGAGCTCCAGCTCGGGCGCCTCGACCACTTCGCTTTCGTAGGGGATGGTCTCCTGGGTCAGCTGGATCTCTTCCCGCACGCGTACCACCTGGATCTGTCCGCCGGCGGGGACGGGATCCTGTTCGGCCGGGATGGAATAGTCCAGGCCCTGCAGAGACAGCCCGGCGTCGGCCAGCGCCTGGCCGACGGTGGCGGCGCTGGAGCGGGCTTCCACGCTCTGCCCGTCCACCTGGATGGCCAGCGGCACGGCGCGGGACAGGCTGGCTTCCAGGGGCTGGTTCAAGGGGGTATCCGGCGCGGGTGTGAGCCGGTCACCGGGTTCGAGGTGGATCCCGGCTTCCCACAAGGCAGCGGCCAGGGTGGCCGCCGCGGAGGAGAAGGTACGCACCTGCCCGCCGCTGGTGAGGGTAATGGCCTGCCCGGGCCGGTATTGCAGGGTATAGGCGGTGGAGAGGGGCAGGGGTTGGTCGGGGAGGACCTGTAGGCCGTTCCAGTACAGGCGGTCCCCGGGGTAGAGACGGATCCCGGCTTCGGCCAGCAGATTACCGGGCAGGCGTTGGGTGCTTTGAATGGTCTTGGTGAGGCCCTGGGCCGGTGAAATCCACTGTACGGGCACGGCCCGGTCCACGCGGATGGTGGGGCTCCAGCCCAGCCAGCTCCCCGTCCCGGGGACGACGTGATCGGAAGGCCCCGGCGTGAGGCCCGCATCGCGCAGCGCCCAGGCGACCGTCCAGGCGTGAGAGTAGATGGTCCTGGGTTGGCCGTTGACGATCAAGGTGATGGTGCGGCGTGTCCCGATGATGATCAGGGCCAGCCCGACCAGGATCAGTCCCAGCGGCGCCAGGGTCATAAGTTTTTTATTCATCCTGCGCTGATTCTATCATATTCGCTGCGGCGAATTTGGAAGGAGAACCACAAGGGTCACCGGGGGGGATACAATTTCGGCGGCGCGGTAGTATGATCCCCGCCCGGCGCCGGGGTAGAAATCGCCTATTATTTTAGCAGGTCGGGCTTCCATATCATGCCCCGATAGGGGTACGCCCGACCGAACACGGCCGGCAAAGGATGCCGGCTTACCCGCACCGTCTCCGGCATACCCCGGTGATCCGTTCGCGAACGTGAAAGTTGGCTTTCGCTCCCAGGCCGCAGAGCACAGCGTCGGGATAGATTTCGCCCCTTCTTTCAGCAGGTCGGGCTTCCATGCCCGACTGAACACGGCCGGCAAAGGGCGCCGGCTTACCGGCATCGTCTCGGGCATACCCCATTGATCCGTTCGCGAACGTGAAAGTTGGCTTTCGCTTCCGGCACGGGCCGGCCGGGGCGCCGGGGCCGCCATCCTCCGCCACGGAGGAGCATATCTTGCCGGATCGCTCTAGCCAACCTACGCACGGCCGGTTTCCCCCCGGCCGCAGAGCACGGCGCCGGGATAGAGTTCGCCCCTTCTTTCAGCAGGTCGGGCTTCCATGCCCGACCGAACATGGCTGGCAAAGGGCGCCGGCTTACCGGCATCGTCTCCGGTATACCCCGGTGATCTGCCCGCGAACGTGAAAGTTGGCTTTCGCTTCCGGCCCGGGCCGGCCGGATCACTCTAGCCAACCTACGCCGGGGTGCGTTTCGGTTTTTTGGGGGAGGGGCAAGAATGCGCATAGCCGGTGAAGGGGGCGTGAAGGCGGATTAAATCATT
>JAAZNB010000652.1 GCA_012798515.1 Chloroflexota bacterium | reverse complement strand
TATCCTGGCCCTGATGGAGATTCTAGCGCTAATGAACACAACCATGCCCCCGGCGGGAAAAGATCTGAGCGCAAGCGCTACTCTTCCGCCTTCTGGAAATGGTTGGTCAGCGTGTACATGATGTAATTCTGCCACAACGGCACTACCTGGTCGTAGCGGTAATCGTGACTGCTGAAAGTCTGGAAGATCATTTGCCCATCCAGGCAGGTCGCCAGGGTGCCATAGGACGACTTTTCGTAAGAATACAACCCTGCCAGCAGGGTCGCATCGCCGCCCGATCCCAGGCGGATGAGGTCGCCGACGTCATAGATCCAATACGGCGTGACCGTATACAGCGGTCCCACAGAATTGTAGATGCTGAACAACTCATGCCCCGAGTCCAGCCAGTACATCGAATAATCCAACGGGTCTGCGCCCTCATCGCGGACCCAATCCCGCTGGTATTTGATGCCACACTTGCCCAACAGGCTGGAAATGCGCCCTGCGGCAGTGTCATCCAGATACCATACCTCTGCAATCAGGGCCGAACCCTGGTTGACCCGCTCGAGGATGACATCCCAGAATTCACCGCGCACCCCACTGCGCGCCTCGGCAGCCACAATGATCAGGTCCCATTGGGTGGGTGAATTCAGTTCCACCATGAAATTTCCCACCGCGTCCCCCACCTGGACGATCTTGCCACCGGAGAAATCCATCGTTTGGATCGCTCGTTGGACGCGGGGTTCCAAATCCGGATAACCGCGAATATCCTCGAACACGAGGATATTGGCCTGCTGGATTTGCTTTTTTAAATCGACCTCGGGCGCGGCCGTGGGCTCAGACGCCACGGCTGCTTCCACCGCCGGCGTGGCCGTGGGCAAAGCCGTTGCAGTTGGCTCAGGTGTATTGGTTGGCTGCTGGGTAGCCGTAGGCTGGCTGGCTTCCAGTGTAAGCAGCATGCTCTGCGCCTGGCTGGTCTCAACCTGATAAGATAACATCGTAGATTGGATTCCCAAGGCAATGCCGGTTTCTTTCAACGATTCGGCCTCCTGGGTGCCCTGGGTGTTCACTGCCGTGCCACCAAACGGTAATGAACAAGCTAGAAGCACCAGCAGGCTCAGGGTTACAATGATCCACCTGCCCTTGGTCAACTTCATTTAAATTTTCCTCCGAATAGATACGATGGATAAAAAGATTATAGCATGCCAGAATCGATCTTCTATCAGACGAAGTCTGATAATCCTATTTGAATTATTAAGAAATGATTAAGGATATTTATACCTTCAGGTCCGATCTGGAGAGCGATTCCGGCAGCCGGCATACATCGAATTGTGGATAAAACCAATTTTCCCTGCGCGTTAAGGCCGCGAGTATGTTAGAATATGTTAAGTAAAGTGTGTATCTAAGCTTAACAGAATGCGTATTCTCTATGACCGAGCTGCCCAATTTACGTCCCTCTCCCATTGCCGGCTTGTGGTACAGCGGCGACCGAGAAGTCCTTTCCAAGCAAGTCGATGATTATCTTGCCAGTGCACAAATTCCCCAGTTAAACGGTGAAGTTGTGGCGCTGATCGCCCCGCACGCCGGTCTCAAGTTCTCCGGCCGCACCGCAGCCCACGCCTTTCGCGCCGTCATGGGCAAATCCTACGACCTGGTGGCCGTGGTTGCCCCTTTCCACGCCTTCCACCCGGCCACCATGATCACTTCTGCCCACCAGGCGTATTCCAACCCCATCGGTCCGGTATGGATCGACCAGGAAGCCGTGAGCGAGGTCGACCGCCAGCTGCGCCAAAATATTTACCAGGGCTTAACACCCATCGCTAATGACGGTGAACACTCTCTGGAAATCGAACTGCCTTTCCTGCAGCGTGCCCTGGCCGACCCGTTCAAACTACTGCCGATCATGCTGCGCGGCCGTTCGAGCCAGGTGATCAAGGCCCTGGGACAATCTCTGAAGGACGTGTTTTCCAAACGGCGCGGCCTGCTGGTAGCCAGTACGGATCTCTCGCACTTCTACCCGCAGCCGGTGGCCGATACCCTGGATAATGAAATGTTGAACCAGATCCAGGCTTTCTCTCCGGAAGGCGTGTTGAACGCTGAGCGCACCGGCACCGGTTTCGCCTGTGGTTCTGCCGCCGTGGCCGCCGTGATGTGGGCAGCCCGGGAGCTCGGCGCTAACGCCGTCGAGCTGGTGCACCACAGCACCTCCGGAGACGAGAGTGGCGACTACAATTCGGTGGTCGGGTATGGAGCGGCCATCATTCTCAAACGCCCCTGAAATGCTCGGCCGGCGCTAACTAAAGGCGTTTATTCCTTTCGCCTTGCCCGCAGCCCCGGATGCCCGGGGCTCGTTTTCCTTTTGATTTCATGCTTTGCCTGCTATACTACTGCTACACGGTCACGAGCGGTGGCCGTTGTATGCTTGCACCCCAGAGGCTCCCCCCTTGACGTATGCTCAGATTGCTGTCAATGTCCCCCAGGTAAGTGGGGTATTCGATTATCACATCCCGGACGAACTGGCCGGCCAGGTGGAACAGGGCTGCCTGGTCGTGGTCCCCTTTGGGGCCAAAACGGTGCAGGGCATCGTCGTCAGGCTGGCCGAACAGGCCCAGGTGCCCGAGACGCGCCCGGTATTGGCCGTTTTGGATCGCCAGCCGGCGCTCACCCCCCACCAGATCCGCCTGGGGACCTACCTGGCGGAAGAGAACCTCTCTCCCCTGGCCGCCTACCTGCACCTGATGCTCCCCCCCGGCCTGAGCCAGCAGGCTGATACCGTATATCGCCTCTCCCAGACACAGCCGGATGCGGCTGCCAGGTTCAGCCCGCTCCAGCGCCGCCTGGTCCAGACCCTCGAACAGCGCGGAGAACTGCGCGGCCGCCAGATCCAGGTCGCCTTTCCGCGCCAGAACTGGAAGGCCGCCCTACAGGCCTTGCAGCGCCAGGGCCGGGTCGACGCCCGGCCGGTCCTGCTGCCCCCCAGCGTACATCCCAAGCTGGTGCGCACCGTCCAGCTGGCCGTCCTGCCCGAGGTGGCTACCGGGCAGCTGGGCGGGCTGGGACGCGGGAAATCTCTCGAACGGCGCCAGGCGGTGCTCAAGTTCCTCATGCAAGAGCCCTGGCCGGTAGCCGTGTCCTGGGTGTACGCCTCCACGGGAGCCAACCTGTCCGACCTGACCGCTCTGGCAGGCCAGGGCCTGGTTCGCCTGAGCGAAAGCGAGGTGTGGCGCGACCCTCTGGAGCACTTCGAGCCCCAGCCGTCCGAACCGCCGCAGCTGACCGGCGAGCAGCAGGCAGCCGTCGAGGCCATTTGCGCCGCCCTGCAAAACGCCGGGGCGGAGGGCCCCCAACCGCCCTTCCTCCTGCACGGGGTGACCGGCTCCGGCAAGACCGAGGTCTACCTGCACGCCGTGACGCAGGCCTTGCGCCAGGGCAAACAGGCCATCATCCTCGTGCCGGAGATCGCCCTCACGCCGCAGACCGTGCGGCGCTTCATCGCCCGTTTTCCCGGGCAGGTGGGCATCATCCACTCGCAACTCTCGCCGGGCGAACGCTACGATACCTGGCGGCGCGCCCGCGCCGGACTGCTGCCGGTCATCGTGGGCCCACGCAGCGCTTTGTTCACGCCCCTGCCCCAATTGGGGCTCATCGTGATCGACGAATTTCACGACAGCGCCTACTACCAGGAGAGCGAAACGCCCTTCTACCACGCCGTGCGTGCCGCCGTGCATTACGCCCAACTGAGCGGGGCCGTGACCGTCCTGGGCTCAGCCACGCCGCCGGTGGAATGGATGCTGCACGCCGACAAACACCACTGGCCACTGCTCAAGCTGGCCACGCGCGTCCCGGCGCGGCAGGGCCCGGCGACCACAGCCCTGCCCCTGCCGCCGGTCCAGGTGGTCGATATGCGTACCGAGCTGCGCCAGGGAAATCGCTCCATCTTCAGCCG
>JAAZNB010000112.1 GCA_012798515.1 Chloroflexota bacterium | reverse complement strand
CTACCAGAGGCCTCCGCGTCAGGCGCGACTGCGGCCGGCCGGGACGCCGTTTTTCCCTCCCCCATTTTAGTTCTTGGAAAATGGGGGAGGTGCAGGAGGGGGTGTTTTTCACTCGCCCGAGAACGCGCCCCGGGTCTGGAGCGGATTCTCCAGGCGTCAATTGGCACCTACAAGGGGGAAACTGATCACAAACTACAAATTCTCGCTGCGCAGATTGATATTGACCGTACCGTTGCCCAGGTCCAGGCCCTGGACCACAATGGCCGGGCCGGCCTGGCGGCTCTCGAAGGTCAGGCTGAAGGAATTGTCGGTGATCGTCGTCAGCAGGCTGCGCTCGGACCACCCCTGGCGGCCCAACGCCTGGCGGTAAAAGGCAATGGCGTCCTCCAGCGACAGGCTGGTCTGGAAATTGGCCTGGTCGCTCAGCTCGGTGTAATTGCGCACATCGGGCGGCAGGGGGAAGCGCGAATTCTCCGCCCCGCCCTCGCGCAGGCGCGGCGTGGCCGTGGGCGTCGGCGTGGGACTGCTGGTCTGGGTGGGCGGCGGGGTGGGTGTGGGGGTCGGAGTGGGGCCCAGCTCGCTGAGGATACAGGCCGACATCACCCAGGAAAAGGCCAGGGCCGCCGCGACGAGGCGTCGGGTACGGGTGTGCATAATGGTTTTTTATACCATAAGGCCCCCGGGACAGACAGATGATCTTTATCGCCCTCCCGGCGGCCTGAAGTAATCTTTACTGTGAAAAAGCAGCGGCCCCATCGAGGGAGCTCTGGATGGGGCCGCTGCTTTTCCTGTTCTTACACTTTCATTTTAGCAAAATCCAGACCGAAAAGATAGATCTTTTCTTTTCGACCCCCGTCGCTATAATCGAAGTCCTGTCCAAGAATCGCACACTGAAACAAACCATCTTCACATCTGGAGGTCATATGCAGGTACTGCTTTCCTCGATTGGCTCGCGGGGTGACGTGCAGCCCATCCTGGCGCTGGCCCTTGAGCTGCGCGCCCTGGGACACCCGGTGCGCCTGTGCGTGGCGCCAAATTTCAAAGACTGGATCGAATCCTACGGGCTGGAATGCGTCCCCATCGGGCCGGACCTCAAGAAGCTGACCGGTGGGAGCGTGCCGGGCAAGCCGGTCTTGCCTTCCAGGGAACAATTGCAGAAGATGGCCGAGGACTCGGTGCGCGGCCAGTTCCAGGTCATCGCCGGCGCGGCCCGCGGCTGTGACCTGCTGGTCGCCGCCGGGGCGCTGCAAGTGGCCACCCGTTCGATCGCCGAGGCGCAGGGCATCCCTTACGTGTTTGCAGCCTACTGCCCGGCGGTGCTGCCCTCGCCGGCCTATCCCCCGCCCAAAACCGGCGGCCATCCTTCCTACACGCTGCCGGAGAGTGAGAACTTGCAGCTGTGGCGACAAAACGCGGCCGAGTTCGAACTGTTTGGCCCCACCCTGAACCAGGAACGCGCCCGGTTGGGCCTCGCCCCCATCGACGGTGTGCGCGACCACATCTTTACCGGCCAGCCCTGGCTGGCCGCCGACCCCGAGCTCGCCCCGGTGGTCCCCGCCGCCGGCCTGCAGGTGGTGCAGACCGGGGCCTGGATGCTCTCCGGCGCAGCGCCCCTGCCGGACGAGCTGGAGGCCTTCCTGGCCGCCGGCGCGCCGCCCCTCTACCTGGGCTTTGGCAGCCTGCGCGCCTCCGACCAGACCGGGCCCATGCTGGTCCAGGCCGCCCGGGCCCTGGGCCGGCGCGCCCTGCTCTCCCAGGGCTGGGCGGGGCTCATCCCGGGCGAGGCAGGCGAGGACTGCTTTTCGCTGGGCGAGGTCGATTACGCCCGCCTGTTCCCCCAGGTGGCGGCGGTGGTCCATCACGGCGGGGCCGGGACCACGACCACGGCGGCGCGGGCCGGCCGGGCGCAGGTCGTCGTCCCCCACAATTACGACCAGTTCTATTGGGCCCACCGGGTGCAGCAGCTGGGGGTAGGCGCATCCGGCCCCACCCGGGACGAGCTCAGCCTGGACGCCCTGGTCGAGACGTTGCGCGCCGCCTTGCGCCCCGAGGTCACGGCACGCGCCCAGGCCCTGGCCGCCCGCATCGAGCCCCACGGGGCGCGCCTGGCCGCCGAACGGCTCGCCCGCCAGTTTGCCTGAACGGCGCGGCGGCCCCTTGTGGGTGTATGCCGTCCCGGTCCAGGTAGCGCCAGGCCGGGCGTCAAAACACATCCGCCCGCACAGCCGGCGTAGGTCGGCTTGAGCCGGCTCCCATTATCCTGCCCGGAGGATCGATATCCACGGTAGGCGTCCGTGTTAGCCATG
>JAAZNB010000651.1 GCA_012798515.1 Chloroflexota bacterium | reverse complement strand
GGGGTGGCGTTGGCCTGGAAGACCTGCCAGGCGGCGTCCTGCAGCACGTTGCGGGCGATGCGCCACGAGGCGGCCTGCGGAGCCGGCTGGGCCAGGGGAATCCACAACAGCGTATCGCCCCACTGGGGATACTGCCGCCGGTATCCGGCCAGCTCGTCCGTAGCCGAGACCTGCACCGGCCAGCCGCCGGCCCGTTTCACAAACTCCACCTGGTGCTCAGCCTGCGCCATCCAGCGCACGAACAACCACGCGGCCAGCTGCTCTTCGGGGCTGCCGGCCAGCAGGGCGTAGGATTCGCCGGTGGTCACCACCGGGGTGCCCTGCTCGTCGCTGGGGAAGGGGATCACCGTCCAGCTATCCTCGTTCTCGGCGCGCTGCATGGCCCGCGCCTGCAAGGGGATGTCCTCCAGGCGCCCGGTATACAGCAGCGCCTGGCGCGTGGCGAAATAGTCGTACGGGTCGGGCAGGCGGCTGTTCCAGGCGCAGTCGCTGTCGAACAACTCCCGCTGGTAAGCCAGCATGTCCTGCACCGGCGGCACATTGAAGCGGTAACGCTCCTGGCCCAGGCCGGCGAGGTCCTCTACCCCAAAGGCGGCCATCCAGGTCAGCAGCGTATCCGGAGAGATATTGAGGATCCACCCACCCGTGCCGTTGTTCTCCCAGCCGGTGTCGAGCACGTTGGCGCTGGCTGCGGCGCACACCTGCTGGCGAAAATCGTCCAGCGTTTCGGGCGCCTCGTCGAAGCCCAGCTCCTGGGCCCAGGTCTGGTTGTAGAACATGACCTGGGTAGTGCGCCGCGCCGGGATACCCAGCAGGCGCCCGTCCACCCGGTCTTGCTCCAGGAAGACCACCGGGAAATCGGCCACTTCGGCCGCGCTCAGCCCCCACTGCGGGTCGCTGATGTAATCGTTCAGGTTCAAGACGGCCTTGCTGCGCTCCCGCCAGGCCTGCAGCTGCTCGACCGGGGCCACCACCACCTGGGGATGCTCGTCCGAGTCCAGCGCGGCCGCCACCTGTTCGTTGAGCATCTCGCTGCTGCCGGTCTCGCGCACCAGCACGGTGATGTTCCACTCGTTGCTGCGGTTGAATTCATTGGCCAGGGATTCCACCAGGTCGGCCAGCTCGCCCGTCCACGGGTGCCAGAAGGCCACATCCACGCCGTTCAGCTGCGCGGGGTCCACCAGCAGGTGGGGCAGCGGCGTGAGCGTGGGTTCCGGAGTTGGCGACAGCAAGGGGGTGAACGGACTGGGCGTTGGCGCCCCGGGGGTGGCCGGCGGCGTCTGGCCGGCCGGCGGGAACAAGACGCCCTCCCCCTGGCAGGCCGCCAGGGCCAGGCTGAACAGGATGAATCCCCCCAACGCCCACATTGTATGCGCCCGGGCAGATCGGCGTTGAGTCCGGTTGGTCATGTGGTTTCTGTGCTTCCCATCTTCATAGATTGAAATCGTAGTGTATCACAGGTGGTCTGAAAAGGATCCGGGTTGGTTCCATGCGGCTCTAATCGAAGTCCGTGGGCAGGTCGGGGCAGCGCAGGTGCTCGAAGAAGCGCTCCAGCTCGGCGTGGCTGGTGCGCGCCAGCGAGAGCGGCGGCAGGCCGTCGGGGGGGAAGAACCTGGCCTCGCCCGTTTCGAGGCTGGGCCGCGGCG
>JAAZNB010000111.1 GCA_012798515.1 Chloroflexota bacterium | reverse complement strand
GGTGATAAACGGCCAACAAAGACAGGCCCGAAAACAGGGCAAAATCCAGCCAGCAGTCTGCCTTGCCATTTGCGTCCCGCGTCCGGTATACCAGGTAGGTAGCGAAGGCCATCAACAGGACAATGACCGCCACCGCGATAAGGTGGGTGAACGGCGAGAAAGCATTCAAAAGCCGGTAGACCAGCGGTTCCAGGTGATGCAGGTAGGCGCTGTAAAAATTGGACGGCGAAGGATCGTTGGAGCCCCCCACGTGGCTGAAGCCCACCAGGTTAGCCCACATGGATTGCAAATCCAGCACAGAACGGCCGGTGAGCAGCAGGGGCAAGACGGTCATGAGCAGTCCGCTCAAGCCGGCTACCCATAACAGGCGGTATTTCTTTTTTAGCAGGTAGTAAAGCAGAAAAAAGGGTAGAAAACTGGGTTTCAATGCGACGGCGCCCAGGAATACACCGGCGGCGAAGTCGTGCCGCTTCTGGGCCAGGATGAAGGCACTCAACAGCAGCACTGCCACCCCAATGCCCAGCTGCCCGCTGCGTACATTCACCCGTCCGTAGCTGGTATTGATAAAACTGATCACCAGGGCGGCCTCGACCCATCCGATGGGCCGGTACCAGGAGAGGATGTATAACAGCAATAGCAGTTAAATAATCAACAAACCGCTATTGACCAACATCGAGAGCAGAAACGCCTTTTCGAAGTCGAAGCGTGAGAGGATCGAAAACAGGACACCGGCCTGTGGCGGATAGACGTAAACCGCCTCCTCCGAATTCGAAGTCTTGATCCATTCGGCGCCGGCCTGCTGGATCATCCGGTGGCGATACAACTCGACGTCGTAGACGTCCAATCCCTCACTCCACATCTGCCCGGCCACGTAGAAAACGTGAAAATCCAGGTCCACCGGTTCTGCCAATGCTTGAATTGGCCCCTTCCAGACGAAAACAGCCAACGAAAACCCAATCACGAGAAAGCTCAAGATGGTCGACCAGCCCGGAACCATTCTGGCCCAGACCCACTGAAGACGACGAATCAGCCTCATCAGCAAATCCTTTCCCTGCCCGATACCGAGACGCAAGGGACGAATCCCTGCTACGATGTGGTCCTGGCGTTCTGTGCAAGACACACTGAAAAGCATCTAGATTGTGTTGGAATGAGGAAGCCTACCCCGCCAAAGGGGAACTTTGAGCTGCCCTACACTGTTCTCTTGTACAGGCGCCTGTATTGCTCCAGTCCGCAACCCCGTTAGCGAACCACAGTACCAACCTACTGGAGATTACTACGTAGATAGCCTCGATGATTACCTCCGCCTGGTGTGTATTGCCGACCTACCGGCCCCGGCCTGCCCGCCAGACAGGTACCCGGGCCGGGAATGGCGATTCCATGCGGGTCTTCGTCACCCGGTCCAATACCCATGAGGCGTGGGGCATACCCCAGGGAATCATCCATAAAGCCTTATCGCCCGGCGAGCGCAGGCCCCGATGATGTCCCCTGGTTTGAATTAATTTAGATACGTATACGCTGGATGATGATACTGACCCCCATAATGTAGTACCCAGATTATAGCAAGCCGCTCTCCCCAACCAACCTGGCAGAAATCATCCCCC
>JAAZNB010000650.1 GCA_012798515.1 Chloroflexota bacterium | reverse complement strand
TGGTCCTGGATCACTCCTCCAGCATGGGAATCGACCGTTCGAACGAGGACAGCTCGCCCATGCTGCTGGCCCGGGAAGCGGCCATGCGCGCCATCGAGACACTGCGAGAAGAGGATTTCCTGGGCGTGCTGTCCTTCTCGACCCGCTCGACCTGGGACGTGCCGGTACAGCAGTTAGGCGACGCCCTGGGTATGCGCAGCGCCCTGGACGCAGTCAGCCGGGTGGAAGCCAGCGGCAGCACGTACATGTACCGGGCCATGGAAGAGGCGATCGACCGTGTTGCTCAGTTGCCCGATGGCTCGCCAACCAACCGGCATATCCTGGTGCTCTCCGACGGGCAGAGCACGGATGGCACCGACGAGCGTTTCGTCCAGCTGGCAGAGCGAGCCCACGCCCAGGGCATCACCATCACGACCATTGCCCTGGGCCGCTATGCTGATAACGAGGTCATGGCCCGCATCGCCGAAGCCGGCGAAGGGCGCTTTTATTCCGTCCTGGACGCCAACGACCTGCCCCGTATCTTGATCAGTGAGACCCAGGCGGCGCGCAGCGAAAACATCCAGCAAGGCGATACTGCTTTGAGCGCCGGAGAGCCCGGTCATCCCATCCTTTCCGGAATGGAACTACAAGAGCTGCCGCACCTGAGCGCTTACAATGCCCTGGTGAGCAAAACCGCAGAAGGCGCTGAAGACGTGCTGGTCTCGGCCAGTTTTGCCGACCCGGTGCTGTCCACCTGGCAGTATGGCCTGGGACGGGTGAGCGCCTGGACCGGCGACACCGGGGAGGAATGGACTGGTGCCTGGCCATCTCCCCAGGCCGCCGGGCAGTTCTGGTCCCAGGTGGTACGCTACAGCCTGGTGGACCCGGCCCTGGGACCAGCCCAGGTGGAGATCCATCCCGGCCCGACCGCTTTGGAAGTAAACGCGGTCATCAGCCGGCTGGATGGGACGCCGGCCAACCTGGCCGACGTAGAGTTCACCCTGGCCGGCCCGGAGGGAGACACTCGCACCTTTGCCATGCTGCAAGCTCGCCCCGGGATGTATTACCTGGAACTCCCCCGGCCGGCAGACGGCGCTTACCGGGCGATGTTGACCTATACAGACGAGGATGGCCAGCCGGTAAGGGTTCCGGCGCCTTTCGAAGTCAATCCGCCACCAGAATGGCTGCCCCAACTGCCGGGCACCGGCCGGTCGAACCTGGCGCAATGGGCCGCCAGTGACGGGGCCCGGCTGATCAGCCCGGCTGAACTGGAAACCCCGCCTCAAGCTGAAACAGACACCCCGGCAACCCCGCCTCCCCTGGACTGGCGTTGGGGGTTGCTCCTGGCCCTGGTGGTCGCCTGGCCCATCGAAATTGCCATCCGCCGCCGGTGGCTGCCCTGGACTCGATAAGGACGATACGAACCATGACAGATTTGATTCATCACGTGACGCGCGTGGCGCAGTTCCAAGCCAATGCCCACGCCATCTTGAACGAGCTGAGTAAAGTTATGGTCGGGCAAGCCAGCCTGACCCACGAGCTGCTGGTCACGCTGCTGGGCGGTGGCAATGCGCTGATGGAGGGCGTTCCCGGGTTGGGGAAGACCATGCTGGTACGCACGCTGTCACGGGTGTTGGATTGCTCATTCAACCGGATCCAATTCACCCCTGACCTGATGCCGGCCGATATCACCGGCACGGTGATCATTGCCGAGACCCCCGACGGCCGGCGTGGTTTCCGCTTCGAACGTGGGCCGTTGTTTGCTAACCTGGTGCTGGCCGACGAGATCAACCGGGCCGCGCCCCGCACGCAGTCGGCCTTGCTGGAGGCCATGCAAGAACAACGGGTTACTGTGGCCGGGGAAAACTACCGCCTGCCCCAGCCGTTCTTCGTGCTGGCAACCCAGAATCCCATCGAGCTGGAAGGCACCTATCCCCTACCTGAAGCGCAGCTGGACCGGTTTTTCTACAAGATTGTCGTGCCTTCCCCCACCGAAGAAGACCTGGTCGAGATCGCGCGGCGCACCACCGGCGCCGAGACGGCTGAACTCAAGGTGGTGGCCGATGCTCAGACGCTGATCGAGATGCAGTCTCTGGCGCGCGAGGTGCCGGTGGAGGAGCGCGTCTATCGTTACGCAGCGCGCCTGGTTGGGCTGACCTACCCGGAAGCAGAGGATGCCCCGGCGCCCATCCGCCGTTATCTGCGCACCGGGGTCAGCCCGCGAGGAATGCAGGCTTTGATCCTGGCTGCCAAAGTGGAAGCGCTGCTGGACAGCCGCAAAGCCGTGGCGATCAAGGACATCCGCCGGGTCATACATCCGGCGCTGCGCCACCGCCTGTTCTTGAGTTACGAAGCCCTCAGTGATGGAATTACCACCGGCGAGATCCTCGACCAGGTGCTCGATTTGGTACCGGTGCCCAAGGCATAATTCTTATAGACCGGAAGAGTCAGTCCCACACCAGGGGCTGGATCTGGGCGATCAGGGCGTCCGTCTCCCGGGTAGGACCGCGATACACCTGAGAAAGGCGCAAACAGTCCAGCGCCTCAGGATATGCGGACAGGGCGATATAGATGCGCGCCAGGGCCAACAGCAGATCAAAAGGCTCCCCGATTGGATAATACAATTTGCATACCTCGCCGGCCGCTTCGAAGAGGCGTTCCTGCTGGCGAGGATCCGCACCGGGCGCCTGGTCCAGCAGGTAGGGGGCCATACTCTTGAAGATCTGTGGATCATAGCCGCTGAGGCGCAAGAAAGCCAGCAGCTGGTCGAGGGTCGAGCTGGCGTAATGGGGCTCAAAAGCCTTTTTGAGCACGAAGAAGTCGTCCGGGCTGGCGGCCTCGATGGCGGCGTGGAAGGTGCCGCGCGTCTCGGCGCCGTCCAGAGGAGGATCTTCGACCAGGTAGGCAGTGATATCCAGGCCTTCATCCCGGTGCTTGGAATGGAAAGCCTGCCCGCCCCGGGCCGCCAGAAAGGTATCCAGGGCGTGGAAATTGACGATCATGGAAATGCCCCGGCCGTGCACACTGATTTCCGGCTGGAGCGGGCTACGCAGCGCCTCCAGGCGATGTTCGCCCTTATCGGCGGTCAGGAAGATCATGCGACCCTCCGAAAGAGCCAGCAGCCGTTCCAGGCTATCCAACGCACCGGTGGGGAAGAGGACGTAAGAGCCCTCCAGGCTATTCAGATAGGACTGGAGCAAGCGGTTGTACTCCGGGCGGTGGTAATATTGGGGCGAAATCAGGCGAGGCCGGAAGTCGACCTCCAGTGAGGACATGATGGCGGGATCGTTTGGGTCCAGCGCCGGAGCGGTAGAAGTCAGGGTCACTTGTTCTTCACACAGCATACCCTGGTGAACAGAAAACAGGTCCGCCGGCAGGCTATCCAGGAAGTAGTTGGCCAGGACAATCAACGGATTGACCAGATCGACGGCTGAAAGCACCTGCCCGGAATAGACCAGGTGAATCTGGTCGTCTGTGAGGGGGTCGAAACGGGCCATGTCCAGCCGGCCGGCTTGCAGGTGCGCCTGGTAGAGGGGGTGCTGTTTCCAGAAATTGACGTTGCTCTCAGCCAGGTCGGTGAGTAAATAGACGAAGCGCAGGCCTGCCAGGCGGGTGCCCTCCAGAATGGTGCGTAAATGGTGGAGAAAGTAATACGCAAACTGCCCCGGGCCGGCGCCCAGCTCCAGGATGTAGACCGGGTGTTGGGGGTCGAGATTGGGATGATCGCGCAAGAAACCCTGGATCACCCGGGCATAGGCGGCCGCGATATAGGGATTGTTGGTGATGTAGTAGGGGACTGCGCCCTGGTTCCAGGCAGTGATACCACTCTGCTGGTAAAAAGCCGCCTGCAACCGCCAGAGAATAGAGGCAGACAGGCGTTGATCTTTCTCAATCACCGTCGATGCAACAACCTTTTTACCACCCAGGCCATTGATCATGGGCACCACACGCAAACCAGACGCTCGACTGACTTACGAGTGCGAAGTATATCACTATGGGGAGGTTTCTTACAGAGGGGAGTCGGAC
>JAAZNB010000649.1 GCA_012798515.1 Chloroflexota bacterium | reverse complement strand
ATCGACCACGTCGGCATCGGGCCGGACCTGTTCGACGGGTTCACCCTGTGGGAAGAGTCCCGCTGGCACGCCGGCGGGTACATGCTGCCCGGCGCCTGGAAAACAACGGAAGGTTTGGAAGGCGAGATGGACATCCCTTCCATTGCCCCTGCGCTGGCCCAACGCGGCTATGGCGCAACCGATATCGAGAAAATCTTGGGTTTGAATTTCCTGCGGGTTTTCAAGGAGGTATGGGATAAGCCAATCTTTTAAACACCAATCGCTGATTCACCAACCAGACATGACGTGCAACAAGGAGTGAGAATGGATAAGAAACGTTTCTTTGCAGTATTGAGTGTTTTGATGATCCTCAGCTTCGTACTGACCGCTTGCGGCGGGGCAACCCCCACTGCGGCCCCCGAGGCAGCTACCGAATCATCCCAGCCTGAGGCTGAACCGGAAGCGACCGAAGCTCCGGCCGAAGCCGAGGCCGAACCCGCCGGCGAAGAGGCCGCCCCCGCCGAGGAACCGGTTACCATCCGCTTCCAGGACTGGCGCCTGGCCGAAGAGCCCGCCGCGACCGCGCTGAAGTACCTCATCACCGAGTTCGAAGCCAGCCACCCGAACATCAAAGTGGCCCTGGAGCCGGTCTCCAATGCAGAGCGCGTGGATAAATTCAACAACCAGTTCCGCGCCGGCGATCCCCCGGACGTGGTGCGCTTCAACCTGACCGAGATCCCCACCGAAGTGGCCATGGGCGCCCTCCTGCCCCTGGATAGCTACATCGAACAGGCCGGCGGCGATGAATTCCTGGGTGACTTCACCCAGTACATGACCGACGTGGCCACCGTGGACGGCCAGGTATACGCCATCCCGCACGAAGGCGACGCCTTCGTCCTCTTCCTCAACAAGGGCATGTGGGAAGCCGCCGGCCTCGACCCGGTCAACAACCCGCCCAGTGATATGGAAGCCCTCAAAGCGGCCAACCTGGCCCTGACCGACGCCGCCGCCAACCAGTATGCCTTCGGCATGTGGCCCGGCTGGCAGTGGATGCAGACCTGGTTCACCGCCTACGGCGCGGACTACTTCAACACCGATTACTCCGATACGCTGATCGACACGCCCGAAGGCATTGCGGCCTTCACTTACTACACCGACCTGGTGACCACCGACAAAGTAGTGCCCCCCGGCGTTACCGAGGTGGATTACGGCGGCCAGGTGGCCCTCATGGCCCAGGAACAGGTAGCCTACATCGAAGGTCCCTATGCCACCTACGGCGGCATCCTGGCGGCCAACCCTGAACTGGATGGGAACCTGGTAGTCATCCCCATCCCCGGCAAGACCATCGGCCGCGGCACGCACTTCGCCATCGGCAACGGTTCCCAGCACCCCGACGAAGCCTGGCAGCTGATCGAGTTCCTCAGCCAGCCGGAGAACCAGCTGAAATTCTTCGTCGAAGGCTCGATGATGCCCACCCGCCAGTCGGCGCTGGCTATGATCGACTTCGACAAGTACCCGGCCGCCAAGGTGATGGTCGAGCAGGCTATCCCCAACGCCATCAGCTACTACCCCGCCTTCCCGGCGTGGAACAAGTGCTCCACCGTGATTCAAGATGCTTTGACTTCCACTTTGTTGGGAGAAACCGAGCCGGAAGCGGCCATGAAAGACGCCGCCACGCAAATCCGGGCCATTTTAGCCGAGGAATCTGAGTAAAAAGAGAGTAATCTCTTCCGTGAGCGGGTGCCTGGCATCCACAAGATGCCAGACACCCCACCCATTTGGTATTCTACGCTACAATGTTTGTTTTTACAACTGCATGACCGGGGGTTGCTCTTACCCGAGCGGCGACTCCCCCGGTGAGGGAGATTGCTTCGGCCTGAAGAACAGGCCTCGCAATGACAGGGCATTGGGGCTTTGCAATGACAGGGCCGGACAGATGGACTGCCCCACCATGAGGCAGCGATCCGGAGAGCGGCTCTCCGGCCCTCACCACAGCGCCCTCGGGCGCTGTGGTGAGGGGACCCCTTCCCCGAAACGGCTTTCTCGGGGAAGGTAGGCGGGGGCGCCGGGTGCGCCCCCTGGAAACCCGGCGCGGCGCTGGCTGCGACCAAGATTGCCCGCCAGGGCAATCCATTCCACTGCGGACGAGGTTCCCCGACCCGTCCGCCCGGCTGGGGAGGAAGATTCTACCAATGAAACGTGTCTCAGGTTCGATGGCATTTACGAAGAATGATTGGCTGGGTTGGGCATTCATTTTTCCTGCCCTGTTACTGTTTACCTTAGTCCTGGCATTCCCGATCGTGTATGCCATCCGCATGAGCTTTTTCGATATCGCCCTGGACTTTAGCCAGACCTTCATCGGCCTGGGCAACTTCGTCACCGCCTTGCAGGACAAGTTCTTCTGGGGCTCGGTCAAGATCACCTCGATCTACATGTTCTCCAGCGTGATCCTGTCCCTGGTGCTGGGCATGATCGTGGCCTTGATCCTCAACATGCCCTGGATCAAGGGCAAACGGGTGCTGAACCTGCTCTTCCTGGTGCCCTGGACCATCTCGTACGTGGTCACCGGGGCGGCCTGGAAGTGGGTGCTCAACGCCCAGTACGGCGTGCTCAACGTGATCCTGCGCGACCTGGGCCTGATCTCGGCCAACATCAGCTTCTTCGGCGACCCGGACCTGGCCCTGCCGGCGGTCATTTTCGTCAACGTGTGGCGCAGCATGCCCTTCGCCATGGTGATGATCAACGCCGGCTTGCAGTCCCTGCCCGTCGACCAGGTCGAGGCGGCGCGGGTGGATGGCGCCACGGCGTGGCAGGTCTTCCTGCACATCACCCTGCCCAACCTGCGCAACGTGATCTCGGTCGCCACCGTGCTGCTGGCCATCTGGACCTTTGTGCAGTTCGACATGACCCAGGTATTGACCAACGGCGGCGGGCCCAATCACGCCACGGAGCTGCTCTCCAACCTGATCTACCGGGTGTCGTTCAATTATTACCAGTTCGGTTACGGTTCGGCCATTGCCGTGCTGATGTTGATCATCGTGTTGATCTTGACCATTATCTACACGCGCATCCTGGACCGTTCCTGATGGCGCAATTCCTGGACCGCTGTGGGTCGTTCTTAAAGGATCTGTTATGAATTTCAGACGCCATTTTGCTTCCACTTTGCTCTCCCGAGGCCTGGTCGTGCTGGTGCTGGCCGTGATCCTGGTGGTGACCATCTTCCCCCTGTACTGGATCGCGGTGACCTCGCTGAAAACCATCCCCGAGACCTACCTGTGGCCGCCGACCTTCTGGCCCAAGGAGCTGACCTTCGAGGGCTACTCGAAGGTGTGGACGTACAGCAATTTTGCCAAGATGTTCCTGAACTCCGTGATCGTGGCGGTGAGCAGCACGGTGCTGTCGGTGGTGCTGGCCAGCCTGGCGGCGTATGGTTTCTCGCGCTTCAAGTTCAAGGGGCACAAGATCGTGCTGTTCTTCTTCCTCTTCACCCAGATGGTGCCGGCCATCCTGCTGCTCTTGCCCTATTTCATCATGATGCGCAAGCTGGGCCTGATCAATTCCTACACGGCTTTGATCCTGGCCTATACGTCTTTCTCCCTGCCGTTCTGCACCTGGATGTTGAAGGGCTTTTTCGACTCGATCCCGACGGACATCGACGAGGCGGCCATGATCGACGGCTGCGGTCGTTTCCAGACCTTGATCGAGGTGATCCTGCCCCTGGCCCTGCCGGGCATTGCCGCCACCACCCTGTTCGGCTTCCTGGTGGCCTGGAACCATTACCTGTTTGCCATGGGCCTGACCACCACGCCGGAGATGTACACCCTGCCGGTGGGCATTGCCGCCCTCAACGGCGAGTTCCGCGTGGCCTGGAACGAGCTGATGGCCGGGGCGATCATCGCCTCGCTGCCGGCGCTGGTGCTGTACCTGCTCTTGCAGAAGTGGTTTGTCAAAGGCTTGACCGCCGGGGCGGTCAAGGGGTAGTGGACCCGCTGGTGTTGGTGAGGCCCTGCGCCATGCGCAGGGCCTTTTGGGTTATGCAGTCCCCGCCCCGCCTCGGGCTGTATAGGTTGGGATAGGAATCCCCTATTTTAACTAGCAAGTCGGGCTTCCATTACAATGCCCCGATAGGGGTACGCCCGACCGAACACGGCTAGCCAGGGATGCCGGCTCACTCGGCCCGTCTCGGGCTGTATAGGCTGGGATAGGAATCCCCTATTTTAACTAGCAGGTCGGGCTTCCATGCCCGACCGAACACGGCCGGCATGGTGAGCCGGCTCACTCGCCTCGCCTCGGGCATACCCCGGTGGTCCTCTCGGGAGCGTGAAAGTTGGCTTTCGCTTCCGGCGCGGGTCGGCCATGGCGCCGGGGCCGCCGGCTTCCGCGCCGGGGGGGCGTGGTTTACCCCAGGGCCGAAGAACAACCCCCTCCTGCACCTCCCCCATTTTTTCAAGAACAAAAAATGGGGGAGGAAAACCACGGCCGGCCAGGGATGCCGGCTGCCCCGCGCCGGGCGGTCAGGACTCGGGCAGGGCGTTGTGGCGGATGACGTCCTGGTAGAAGCGATAGCTGTCCTTGGGGATGCGCCGCTGGGTGGGGTAATCCACATATACCAGGCCGAAACGCTTGGCATACCCGAAGGCCCACTCGAAATTGTCCAGCAGGGACCAGGCGAAATAACCCTGCACAGCCACGCCTTCCTGGATGGCCTGGTGCAGGGCCTGCAGGTGGGCGTGAAGATAGGCCACCCGCCCGGGATCGTGCACCTGGCCGTCCGCGCCGGGGACGTCGGGCATGGCGCAGCCGTTCTCGGCCACGTAGATGGCCCGGGGGTGGTAGCGGCGCTGGACGTGGTGCAGCAGCCGGCGCAGGCCGTCGGGGTAGATCTCCCAATCCATGTCAGTATAGGCAGAGCTCTCCACGCGCACGTGGCGCACCTGCATGGGATCCGGGTCGGTGGGATCGTCGGCCACCACCATGCGGGAATAATAATTGAGGCCCACGAAGTCGAGCGGGGCGGCAATCAGGGCCATGTCTCCCGGGCGGACGTCGGGGGCCGCGGGGCCGAAGCGCTCCAACAGGTCGGCCGGGTATTCGCCCAGCAAAGGCGGCAGGCTGAACCACTCGTTGTGCAGGCGGTCGAAACGGGTCGCAGCGGCCCGGTCGGCCGGCGAGTCGCTGGCGGGATAGATGGGATAGATATTGAGCATCAGCCCCACCTGGCAGCCGGGGCTGTGGGCGCGCAGCACGGGTACGGCCTGGCCGTGGGCCAGGTAGACGTGATGCAGGGCGGCGTTGGTCTCGGCGAAGGTCGGGTCGCGGTGGCCGGGAGCGTGTTCACCACTGTAATAACCCAGCAGGGCGACGCACAGCGGCTCGTTGAAGGTGGCCCAGTGTTTTACCCGGTCGCCCAGGCGCTGCGCCACCACCTCGGTGTAGTGGGCGAAATGGTCGGCCGTGGCCCGGTTGAGCCAGCCGCCCGCTTCCTCCAGCGCCTGGGGCAGGTCCCAGTGGTACAGGGCGGCGAAGGGCGTCACGTTGGCGGCGCACAGGCTGTCCACCAGGCGATCGTAGAAATCCAGGCCGGGCGCGTTGAGCGGGCCGCGGCCCTGGGGCAAGATGCGCGGCCAGGCGATCGAGAAACGGTAGGCCTGCAAGCCCAGGCCGGCCATCAGCTGTACGTCCTCGGCGTAGCGGTGGTAATGATCACAGGCCACGTCGCCGGT
>JAAZNB010000648.1 GCA_012798515.1 Chloroflexota bacterium | reverse complement strand
GGTACCGAAGGCATGCCCCCGGAACCCACCCCGCAGGACGGCTCGGGAAGCGACGTCCCGCCGGACAGCGTGCCATAAGGCCGGCCCCATCCGGCTTCAAAATGGGATCGGTCGGAGAAGTGGTACAATTGGAAACAGCAAATCCCGGAGGAACAATGGTAAGTGCAGATCTACTCGAAATCTTACGCTGCCCCCACTGCGTACGTCAGACAGATGGATTACTGGACCTGGTGAAAGATACCTGGCTGGTATGCCGCGACTGCGGCCGGAAATATCCCATCGTTGAGGATATTCCCGTGATGTTAATCGATGAAGGCAGCAAATGGATCGACACCTCTGCTGACCAACTTCCGGTTCCCCCACCCCCTATTGAATAAAGCGACCCTGGCGTTGAGCTTCCCCCTGGCGAGATTGGAATCTTTCTTGCAACGGGAAGGAAAGTTCTTATTCTAGTCAGCGTGCTAAAATCGGTTAAAATATGCCTATGAACCACCCCAACCCTAAAATGGCAAGACCACGTCGGCGTCGTGAAATGGACAAGCTGACTATGGGTCTCATCATTGCTTTTGGAGCCGTCGCCCTGATTACCGGGGCCCTGGCTTTCATCGTCGTCCGCAACCTGGTCAACTCGTGGACGATGACCGACCTGCCCGGCGCTCCCCAGGGATCGGGCGCAGCCACCGTCAGCCCGGATCAAATCGACATCAGTGGTCTGCCGGAGACCCCCCTCCAGGAAGCCGCTGGCCCCACGCCCGTGCCTTGGGACGGCGCCAGCCGGGTCAACATCCTGGTGATGGGCCTGGATTATCGCGACTGGGAATCCGGCGAGACGCCACGCACCGATACGATGATCCTGTTCACCATCGACCCGCTCACCAAGACGGCCGGTATGCTCTCCATCCCCCGCGATATGTGGGTCAACATCCCCGGTTTCAACTACGCCAAGATCAATACGGCCTATTACCTGGGTGATATCTACGATGTCCCCGGCGGCGGCCCGGCCCTGGCCATGCAGACCGTGGAAGAATTCCTCGGCGTGCCCATCCAGTACTACGCTCAGATCGATTTCTACGCTTTTGTCAGGATCATTGACGAGTTGGGTGGCCTGGACATCCGCATTTACGACCCCATCAAGGTCGGTTTGCTGGGCGTCCCGGATGGCGACGTCTACCTGGAACCTGGGGTGCAGAACCTGGACGGCCTGACCGTGTTGGGCTACGCCCGGGCACGCTACACCGAAGGCGGTGACTTCGATCGCGCCAAACGCCAGCAGCAGGTCATCATGGCCGTGCGCGACCAGATCTTGACCTTCAATATGCTGCCCACCCTGGTAGCCAAAGCCCCGGCGCTGTATCAGGATATTTCTTCGGGCATCAACACCAACCTGTCCCTACAGCAGGCCATGCAGCTGGGTATTCTGGCCCTGCAAATTCCCGAAGGCAACATCAAGCAGGGTGTGATCGGCCCGCCCGATCAGGTCACGCTGGGCACTTCGCCCGACGGCCTGTCGATCGCTATCCCGGTGTACGACGCCATCCGCCTGCTGCGCGATGATATCTTCACCACCAGCGGTTCGACGACCCCCCTGGCGGCCCAGGTTACCGGCAACAGCGATCCCGTGGCCCTCATGCAGGCCGAGAATGCCCGTATCTCCTTGCAAAACGGCACGCTCACCAGCGGTCTGGCTACCCAGACCAGCGAGTACTTCCGTTCGCAGGGTCTCAACGTGGTAGAAGAGACCAACGCTGACCGGGTCTACGAAGCGACCACCTTCATCGTCACCAACGGCAAGCCATACACGGTCAAATACCTGTCCGAATTGATGGGTGTACAGGGCGGTAACATCTACAACAAATTCGATCCCAATGCGTCCTCGGATGTGGTGGTTATCCTGGGCAACGATTGGGCGGCCAAAAACGTCCTGCCCCAATAGGCATTCCTCACCCCCCGTAAAGCACAGGCCCTGGAATATCCAGGGCCTGTTTTTATTTTTTTTCTTGAATCCGGGATCAACAACGATCATCCCGAAAACGGGATTGCCCGCACAGGCGCTCACGGCTGGCTGAATTTCAAGGCCAAACCACCCGTGTAGCTGCTGCCGTCGCTGTTCTGGCACTGCGGCGCCTGGACGTCACGGACTTCTTCCCCCCCATCCCCGGCCCGCAGGCTGTACACCGTCCCCGGCTCCAGGTCATAGTCGGCATACCCCGGGCTGACGTAGGAGAACAGCCCGGTGTAAAAACTGTCCGATCCACCGCTCCAGGCAATGTCGATACGCACGCCGGCGACCGGTTCGCCGTCCCCATCGAATACTTCCACCTGCAGCAGGCCGCTTTTCGCCGGGTCACACACCTCCTGGCGATCGCTGAGCGCAAAGGGCGGCCCCGAGGTGGCCTGCTGAGCGCCGGCCCGGGGGGTAAAGGTAGCCGCCGGCGTGGACGTGGCCGCAGGCTGCGGGGTAGGGGTGAAGACGGCTTCCCCCGGCGGGACAGTTTCTACTTCTGTCGCCGGCGTGGCGGATGGGAGCCCCGTCTCAGCCGGCGTGAGGCTGGGCGTCTGCGGCAAGGCCGTCCCGGCGGTCACCCCGCTCAGATCCGCCGCCAGGTGGGCCAGGGCCTGCGCCTCGGCCGCCGATCCACCTGCGGCCAGCAGGCGTTCGGCCTGATCGCTCAATACCGTCGCCGGGCGTTCATCTCCCAACAACTCCAGCCGGCTGCGCGCCCGCCCCAGGTCGCCATCGGCCTGATAGGCCTGGGCAATCAGGTTACGGTACTGGTCCCGGTATTCCGGGCGCAGCGCCGCCGGCGCGGTATCGATGAACTCCACCGGGGAAATCACCCAGGCATACACCAGGCCCAGAAGAATGCCCAGCACCAGCCCGGTCAACAGGTATAACTGGCCGCGCCTCTCGCTCCCGCCGGTGCGCTGTTGTCTGCGGCGTTCACTGCGACGTCTCATGGTTCACCTGACGGCACACCGCCGGACGTGTTTTGCAGCGCCTGCACCAGGGAAGCCAGCTTTTCCATGTCCTGCGGGTTGTAGCTCAACTCTTCGGCCGTGACGATGGCCCGCTGCACGTGCTGCTGCGGCGTCTCGTCGCCCAACACCGCCAGGCGGATGATCGCCTGGCGCAGATCCTGGTCGGCGGAATAGACCTCGGCCACCATCAGCACGTAATCGGTCTTGAAGTCTGATCGCAGGCTGGCCGGCCCGGTGTCTACGTACTGGATCGGGTTGAGCATCCAGCCATAGGCGATTCCGGCAGCCAGGCCCAGGGCAATCGACACCAGGAACCAGATAAAACGGCTAATACGCACTTTTGCTCTCTCTCTTCATTGTTGGAATGCGGGTCGCACGCCGGTCGCCCGTCCTCGCCTATGATCGGCGCAGGATGGCTGACAAACCGCGCCGGCTGAGGAGCAGCCATACCGTTGGGGAATATTTCGATCATCCCTGGCTTCGATTATACGCCGAGTTCCAGAGCAGGGCAAACCCGATTGGCGCCAGGCGGGGAATAAATTCACCCCACGCGCCCCAAAGTCACTTTTCCCTTTCTGCCAAACCTCCGTTACAATTAAGCCGCGCGCCGCAGGCGCGCCGCCGGGCCGGCAGTGGCCCGTGGCGACCAACCACCGAATGCGAAAGTGATATGGGACAGATTATCTCCACAAGTTTTGACCAAAGCACAGGCGCGCCTTACCCCTTCCTCGGCCAGGTATTGATTACCGCCCAGGAGATCGAACAGCGGGTATGTACCCTTGGCGAGCAGATTACCCGTGACTATCAGGATTCAGAACACCTGCTGCTGTTGGGCCTGCTGCGCGGCAGCGTGATGTTCATCACCGACCTGATGCGCCAGATCCGCCGCCCCTTGACCATGGATTTTATGTCCGTCTCCTCCTACGCCGGCAGTGAATCCACCGGGTTTATCCGCATCGATGCCGACCACAAGACCAACATCCATGGTTGGGACGTGATCCTGATCGACGACATTGTGGACACCGGCTACACCATTCACACCGTGCGCAAGCTGCTGCTCGAACGCCGCCCGCGCAGCCTCAAGATCTGCGCCCTGTTGGACAAGGCCGAACGCCACCGCGTCGACATCCCGGTAGATTATATGGGCTTCTCCATCCCGGATGAGTTCGTCGTCGGATACGGCCTGGATATCGACGAAAAAGGCCGCAACCTGCCCTACATCGCTTCGGTGGATCTGGAAAAATATCGAAAGTCCTGACAAATGAAACTGGCCCTGGTAACCCTGGCGACCACCCAATTCGAGGTCATGGTCGCCTTCTACCGCCAGGTGCTCCAAATCGAACCGCGCGTTTATCGCCGCGCCTACGCTGCATTCATCACAAAATGGGGCCAATTTTTATGCCCTCACGACGGACGGGCTATAAATCTTCGCTTTTTGAGGGAGCATAGCACCTCCCCAAAAGCGACTTCCTCAATATTTTTGCGGCCAGATACTTATGCCCTCCCACTCCAAAGCCTTCTTCGTATTTACGTCAATCACAGCCCAGCGCTACTTGTATCCAGGGGCAAGGGCCCACCAAAGGAGAGACCAGCATGAAAGTCTTGTTTATCGGCGGCACAGGCATTATTAGTTCGGCCTGTTCTCGCCTGGCCGTAGCACGCGGCATCGACCTGTATCTGCTCAATCGCGGCCAGTCGATCCGGCCGGTCCCCGAGGGCGCTAAAGTCATCCACGGGGACATCCGCCAGCCGGCCGAAGTCCAGGCCGCCCTGGCCGGCCACAGCTTCGACGCCGTGGTCAACTTCATCGTCTACAACCCCGAACAACTCGCAAACGACATCCGCCTGTTCAGCGGGCGCACCGGGCAATACATCTTCATCAGCTCCACCTCGGTCTACCACAAGCCGGCCAGCAACCTGCCCATCACCGAGTCTTCCCTGATCGCCAATCAAGTCTGGGAGTATTCGCAACTCAAGATCGCCTGCGAAGAGCTGATCAACCGCGCCTACCGGGAACAGGATTTCCCCGCCACCATCGTGCGCCCGGCGCACACCTACGACGAGACCAAGTCGCCCATCCGCGGCGACTATACCGTCATCGACCGTATGCGCAAGGGCCAACCGGTCATCGTCCCCGGCGATGGCACCAGCGTGTGGGTCATGACCCACAACAGCGATTTTGCCAAAGGCCTGGTCGGGCTGTTGGGCAACGAACACGCCATCGGTGAGGCCTTCCACATCACCTCGGACCAGATCCTCACCTGGAACCAGATCTACACGACGCTGGCCCGCGCCGCCGGGGTGGAGCATCCTAACCTGGTGCACGTGGCCTCCGACCTGATGGTTGCCTACCAGCCGGAATGGCACGGCACCCTGTTGGCCGACAAGAGCCACAGCCTGTTCTTCGATAACAGCAAGATCAAACGCTTCGTGCCCGATTTCCAGGCCACGGTGCCTTTCTCGGAAGGCGCCCGGCGCATGCTGGCCTGGTTCGACGCCGACCCGGCCCGCCGCGTGGTCAACCAAGAGCTCAACCAGATCTTCGACCGGATCCTGAGCGCCAACCAGGGAGCCTACCCGCAATGATCCCCGATGCCCACTACTGCCACACCAATTTGATCGCCCGCGACTGGAAGCGCCTGGCAGATTTCTACCAGGACGTGTTCGGTTGCCGGCCGGTGCCCCCCGAACGCGACCTGTCCGGCGCCTGGCTGGATGGCGTAACCCGCCTGCCCGGCGCTCACCTGCGCGGCATGCACCTGCGCCTGCCGGGCTATGGCGACGACGGCCCTACCCTGGAGATCTTCCAGTACGAGCCCGAGCTGCCCGTGGAGTCCCACCCGGTCAACCGGCCGGGCTACGGCCACCTGGCCTTTGCCGTCGCCGACGTGGAGGCGGCCCGCCAGGCCGTGCTGGCCGCCGGCGGTGGGCAGGTAGGCGACCTGGTCAACGTGATCGTTTCCGGCGCCGGGCCGATCTGTTTCGTCTACATGACCGACCCGGAAGGCAACGTCATCGAGCTGCAGCGCTGGGGAGATTGACGGTGGCCATCCTGGAGACGCCGCGCCTGTACATGCGCCCACCGCTGTCCAGCGACCTGCAACTGCTGGCGCAGCTGTGGGGCAACCCGGAAGTCATGCGTTACCTTCCCGGCAGCCGGCCGCGTTCTCTGGAAATGACCCACACTTTGCTCGAAATCATGCTCAACCACTGGCGCCAGTACCCCTATGGGACGTGGATCGTCACCCTGCGAGCCGACAACTCCTGGTTGGGCTATTGCGGCGTACAGCACCTGCAAGGCGACCCCGGGGTAGAACTGCTCTATGCCCTGGAACCGCATTATTGGGGCCAGGGCCTGACCTTCGAGGCCGCCCGCAGCGCCGTACGCTATGCCTTCACCGCCGCCGGGCTGGAGCGCCTGATGGCCGCCGTGGCACCCGAAAACATGGCCTCGCGCCGCATCCTGGCCAAGCTGGGCATGCGCCACGATCCCACCTGCCAGCATTACGGCCCCGAGGTATGGCATTACACCCTCACCCGCCAGGAATTCCTGTCCGGGTGAGCTTCCATGCAAGTTTCGCCCGCCCGGCTGTTTGCAACCTCGCCTGACAAAAAATAGGGTTTGGGGGCGCAACGTCCCCAGAAATTCTTCATCCCCCTGCTGGGGCCGCGGGGAGCGACCAGGCCATTCGTAAAATTGGCCAATGGCCCGGATTCCTCCTCAGGGCAATTGCATCAAAATACTTGTTCTATGAGATTTGCTATCACCCACCCCTAAATCCCCGCCCTCAAGGGCGGGGACTTTAAAAAGAGTGCGAGATGGGTGTATCTGGCGGCACAAAATGTGCCGCCAGATACACCCATCTCGCAGAAAAATCTTTTCTCCCCCTCTGCGCGGCGCTTTTGGCCGCGGAGAGGGGGCCGGGGGGAGTGGCAAAAGTCCGCAAATGCATCTGGCAATTTAGATGCGTTTACCCTGGATTCCTCCTTTTGGACACTTG
>JAAZNB010000647.1 GCA_012798515.1 Chloroflexota bacterium | reverse complement strand
TCATTTTCCGGTTCCCTGCTCGAAAATATTCCCAGCTTCGCCCGCGGGTAGTAAAATTAATTTTTCTCAACCTGGGCACGATCCTGCCCGCATCAACATAGAATCCGTGCGCCGCAAGATAGATTAGCATCGCGCCGGACGGGTCATCATTTTTCAAACCGCGTACCAAGCAATCGAAGGAGAATTTATGCAATACCGCAAATTTGGGAATTTAGATTGGCAGGTTTCCGCCCTGGGCTTTGGCTGCATGCGTCTACCCATCATCAATGGGGACAGCGCCAACATCGACCAGGAACAAGTCAATCAAATGATCCACCGGGCCGTGGAGGCGGGCGTCAATTACTTCGACACCGCCTACGTCTACCACGAGCAGAAGAGCGAATCCGCCCTGGGTAAAGCCCTGGAAGGCGGCTACCGAGAGCGGGTGCGCATCGCTACCAAGTCGGCCGTCCGCTTTCTGGAAACCACCGATGGCTTCGACCGCATGCTGGATGAGCAGCTGGAACGCCTGCAAACCGATTCCATCGATTTTTACTTGCTCCACGCCCTGGACCGGGACCTGTGGCGCAAAGTCCACGATCTGAAGCTGCTCGAGCGGGCAGAAGCGGCCCTGGCCGACGGGCGCATCCGCCACCTGGGCTTCTCCTTCCACGACAGCCTGGAGGTCTTCAAGCAAATTGTGGACGGGTATGACGCCTGGACCTTCTGCCAGATCCAATACAATTACATGGATACCCAGTTTCAGGCCGGCACGCCAGGGCTGCATTACGCCGCAGACAAAGGCCTGGCCGTGGTCATCATGGAATCCCTGCGCGGCGGCAAACTGGCCCTCGACCTGCCCGCCACCCGGCCCATCTGGGAATCGGCTTCCCGCAAACAAAAACCGGCCGCCTGGGCATTACAATGGCTGTGGAACCAGCCCGAGGTCTCGGTGGCGCTGAGCGGCATGAGCACCCTCGAACAGGTAGAAGAGAACATCGCTACCGCCAACGTCTCCGCTCCCGGCCAGTTGAGCGCTGATGAAGTGGCCCTGCTCGAACGGGCTCGCCAGACTCTGCAGGCCCTCAGCCCCATTCCCTGCACGCGCTGTGAGTACTGCCTGCCCTGCCCCAACGGGGTCAACATCCCGCTCAATTTCGACACCTACAACCAGGCCGCCATGTACAACGACCTGGAGCACAGCCGCTTCGCCTACAATCGCTTCGTCCCTGCCGACCAAAATGCGTCCAACTGCATCCAGTGCGAAGAGTGCCTGGCGAAATGCCCCCAGCACATCCCCATCAGCACCTGGATGCCGGTGGTGGAAGAGGTCCTGGGCCTCAAGCGCGACTACGTACAATCTGTGTAAGGCAGGGCATCCGGTAAGCCTTGCCCCCGATTACCTGATCACGCATGCAGCCGGCCGAAAATCGACCGGCTGCATGCGCTTTAATTACATATTCGAGAAAACCCTCGACTTAACTACCCGATTCTCATGGACCATGGCTTTCAACTGCGCCCATTTGAAAGATATCAACGCCGAGAAAACTGCCAACCCAATCCAGCCCTGAAAGGGTGCCATCAAGCGGATCAAGTAATTCTCCACCAGACCGGGCCAGAGATAGGTCAATCTCAATATGGCGTCCTCTGGCATGATCAACGCCAGCCAACCCAACCACAGGAATGTCCCCCAAAAGAGCCGCTTTCGCGCCTCTGCCAGGTTGAAAATTTGTATGTAGAGGTAAAGGAGCGCCGGGAATAATAAAAATAGATCGTATCCCCGGTGATAAACGGCCAACAAAGACAGGCCCGAAAACAGGGCAAAATCCAGCCAGCAGTCTGCCTTGCCATTTGCGTCCCGCGTCCGGTATACCAGGTAGGTAGCGAAGGCCATCAAC
>JAAZNB010000646.1 GCA_012798515.1 Chloroflexota bacterium | reverse complement strand
CTGCGCCAGGGAGACCTCCCTGGCCGGCAGGGTGTGCCATAACAATGTTTTCACCGAATAGTTCTCCTTGCAATCGCCCGGGGCGGGCGGGATGGGTCTATCTCCAGTCTGGCGCCCGGCGGGTTAAATACATCGGCCCCAGGTCGGATCTTACTCCCGACCCGGGGCCGATGTATCTGCCGGCGCAGAGGGGGCTCAGGTCTGATCGCGGCGCACGATGCCCTCCTGCCAGGCGTACACGGCGGCCTGGGTGCGGTCGGACAGGTTGAGCTTGCTCAAGATGTTGGTAATGTGGGTCTTGACCGTCTTCTCGCTGATGAACAGGGCTTCGGCGATCTCGCGGTTGTTCTTGCCGGCGGCAATCAGGCGCAGCACGTCCAGCTCGCGGTCGGTCAGCTCGCTGAAGGGGTTGATGCCTGCCTGGCGCGTACCGTGGATCTCCTTGACCATGCGCGCCGCCACGCGCGGGTTGATCACCGCCTCGCCGCGCTTTGCCCGCCGGATGGCTTCGGCCAGCTCGTCCGGGTCGATGTCTTTGAGCACGTAGGACAGGGCCCCGGCGCGGATGGCCGGGAAGATGTGTTCGTCGTCGTGGTAAGAGGTCAGCACGATGACCTGGGCGGCCGGGCGAGCTTTCTTGACCAGGCGGGTGGCTTCCACCCCATCCATGCCGGGCATGACCAGGTCCATCAGTACCACGTCGGGTTGCAGTTGTTCCACCTGCTGCACAGCTTCCTGGCCGTTGCCGGCCTGGCCGACCACGCGAATGTCGGGCAAGGTGTTGAGATAGGCCTCCAGCCCGATGCGTACCATGCTATGGTCGTCGACCAGCAAGACGCGGATTTCAGGATCCATTTACCCTCCTGTGTTGACCGGCCGGGCCGGCGCGGTCACCCGGATGAGCGTGCCGCTCTCCGGGGAGCTTTCCAGGTAGAACTGGCCGCCCAGAGCCTGGGCGCGTTCCTGCATGCTGCGCAGCCCGAAACCGCTGCCCATCCCGGCCTGGGGGTCGAAACCGGCGCCGTTGTCGGCTATCGTCAGGCAGACCTGGTCCGGCTCGTAGACCAGGCGCACCGTGACGGCCGAAGCCCGGCTGTGGCGGGCGACGTTAGCCAGCGCCTCCTGGAGGATGCGAAACAAGGGCTGCTCGCTGGTCAGGGGCAGGCTGCGCTGGTTCTGTAGCTGTAACTCGGCCGGGATGTGCGTGCGCTGCGACCAGTTTTGCAGGTATTCGTCTACCGCCTCGGCCAGGCCTTTGCCATCCAGGGCGGCCGGGCGCAGCTCGGAGATGGTGTGTCCCAGCTCTTGCTGGGCGGAACGGATCAGCTCCTCGGCCGTTTCCAGGTGCCGGCCGGCGGCCTGGGGGTCTTTTTCCAACAGGTTACGGGCGGCGCGCACCTGCATCTGGGTGGCAAAGATGTGCTGCTTGACCGTGTCGTGCAGGTCGCGCGCCAGGCGGTTACGCTCCTCCAGGGTGGCCAGCTCCTGCTGGGATTGCAGCAGCCCTTGCAGACGCTCGGCCATATGGCGCAGGCGCAGGCTGAGATAACCGATCTCGTCTTTGCCCCGGTCGAGGGGCGCAGTCTGGAAATTGCCCTCGCTCCAGGCGTCGGCTGCGGCCGTCAGGGCTTTCAGGCGCCGGGCCAACGGGCGGGACATGATGAAGCCGAACAAGGCGCCCAGGGGCATCACGGCGGCCAGCAGCAGCAGGCCGGTAAGGACGACCCCAAACAACAGGGTGGGCCAGGTGAACAGGATCATGGGCGGGGAGGGGGCGATGGTGAGCAGGATGACTCCTACCACGGCCGACTCGCTTTCGGCGGCTGCTCGCACCGGGATGGCCATGCGGTAGTTGCCCTGCGGGGCGGGAGCCACCAGTTCCAGTGGGTTGCGTTCGCCGGCCAGAGCGGCTTCCAGGATGGCCTGGCCGCCGGCAGGTGGAACGTAGCTGCGGCCGGCCAGGTCGTTTTGCCCGCCGGGGGCCTGGGCCAGCACGATGCCCTGCGGGGAGAGCACGTACATTGGTTCAGCGCGTACGATCCGCGCCGCCGGGCTGTCGAAGGCATAGGTGGGCTCCAGGCTGGCATAACCCGAGGCATACACCTGTTCCAGCCAGGCTTGCAGCCCGGGTTGGTCCAGGTCACCGGGCTGCAAGTAGGCCCTGGCTTGCGGCGAGAGGGTGGAGACGACGTCGTCCAGGTAGGCGCGCTGGTCATCGTTGTTCAGGCTGGAGAACAACGTCAGGCAGACCATCATGAGCACTTCCAGCGACAGCAGCGTCAGCACTGTCACCAGGGTGTAGGTCAGGGTTAGTTTGCCGCGCAGGCCCTGAAAGAGCCGTCTCAATCCCTTCAAAGATTATTCCCGATCGTTCAATACCACAGCCGGAGAGACGTGGGTGGGTCCCCAGGTGACACCCAGCACGGTCAGCAAGGTCAGGCCCACACCGGCCAGGCCGATGAACACCGCTGCGGCCGGCGACAGTTGCAAAATCCCGCCGGCCAGGGCGTTGGCCCGGGCGACGCCCCACAACAAGATCTGGATGACCGCCAGGCCGGCGGCGCTGGCGATCAGGCCTACCAGCGTATATTCTACCACCAGGGTGGTCAACACGTGCCGGCGGGTGTATCCCATGGCCTTGAGCACGCCGATCTCGTAGCGCCGGTCGAGCATGGCCAGGCTGACCGAATTGGCCACCAGCAGCACGCCGGCCAACAAGGCCAGGCTGGCCATGGCCACGGCGAAAATGTATAAGTCCTGGTAGTTCTGGGTGAAACGGGCTGTATAGGCAGGCAGGTTGATCACCGTGGCCTGAGGGAGGGCCTGGCCCAGGGCGGCGCTGGTGGCCTGGATCTGGCCGGCCGGCGCTTCCAGGAAATACTGCACGGTCTGCGGGGCGGCCGTCTCCTGGAGCAGGTGAGTGGACATCAGCAGCCCGAGGTCCGGCAAGGGGCTGAAGCGGGCGTAGTCGACGGCATAGCTGCCGACCACCTCGAAGCTGCGCCGGCTGCCGTCCCATAAGTGTACCTCCACCTGGCTGCCGGCCGGCAGGCCGTAGGCCGCGGCGGTGTACACGCCGTCTGGGCGGCTGCCCCAGGGCGCGCCGTTGACCTCGAAGTCGGACAGCTGCTCTCCGGAGCGCCCGATCAGGGCCGGCGGGAGAGCCACGCTTCCATCGGCGGTATGGATGGACTGTGCGGCGGCCTGGTAGCCGCTGGAGCTGCTCACCAGGGGATAAGCCTGGATGGCCTGACGGATGGCGCTTTCCTGGTCGGCGGCGGCCAGCAGGGTGATGTTGCTACCGCTCAGCTGGATGCTGCGCTCGCCTATGGCCTGGTGGGCACTCTGGGTGGCCACGGTGCCCAGCCCCAGGGAAAAGATGCCGGCGAAGAGGGCCACCATGGCGTACACCAGGCTCAGTCCGCGCCGGCGCAGGTTGTTGCGCGCCATGTTGACCAGGGGCAGGCCGCGGACAGGCAGCAGGCGGGTGGTGGCTTTCATTAATAAGACCATCAAGCCCCCCAGGCACACCAGCCCGGCCAGGGCAAACACCAGCACACTCACACCGCTCAGCAGCGAGCCCATCACCAGGCTCGTCACGGCCAGCAGGGGGATGGCCAGCAGCCCGGCCAGCCCGGCGCCGTGCAGCCAGGAAGTTTCGGCCGCCGGAGTGGGCTCATTGCGTAGCAGGCTGGAGGGGCGCACCTGCCCGGTCCGTACGATGGCCAGCATGGCAAAGATCACTGTGGTGGCCAGACCCACCCAAAAGCCGGTGAACGTGATGGCCGGCGAAAAGGCCCAGGTGATCAGCATGGTGGAAGTCTGGCTGAACAGGTCGGTCAGCGCGTAGGACACGGCCACGCCCAATCCGGCCCCCAGCAGGCTGCCGGCGGCGCCCAGCAGGGCCGCCTCCAGCCCAAACAGAACGTACAGGTGGCCGGAGCGGTAGCCCAGGGTCTTCCAGATGGCGATCTCGCGCCGCCGGCGACGCAGCAGCACCTGCATGGTATTGGCGATGCCCACGCCGCCCACCAGCAGCCCGAGCATCCCGGCGCCTTTGAGGGTAATCTCGAAGATCTGCTGCACGCCGGCTTCACTGCGGATCAATTCGGTGGCCAGGTAAGGCACCCAGCCTTCCTCCTCCAGGATTCTGGCCAGCACCGGCGGGTCGCCGGCCGTTACCAGGGCAGTGTTCAGCACCTGGGGGGTGTTGGCCAACCGGGCGGCGCTGGGCAAGGCGTAATAGATCTTGCTGCCCTGGTGATTGGGCGTGTCGGCGATGATGCCGCGCACCTGGCATTCCAGGGTAGCGCCCACGGTTGTGTCGGCCAGGATCAACCTGTCGCCCACGGCCAGGTCGTGATCGATGGCCAGGTCGCGGGTGACGAGGATGTCGCCTTCCCCTTGCAACAGGGTGGCCAGGCCGGTGTTGGCCGGCTCGCCGATGGTGAGCTGCCCGGCGGGTGGGTAGGCCAGCGGATCGATGCCCAGCCCGGCCGAGACGAAGGACAGCTCGCCCGAGCCTGGCTTGTGGAAAGCCAGTGAGGAGGTGTAAGCCAGCAGGGTATAGCCCTCTATCGCCCCGGCCTGCTGTAGCTCTTGCAGCCGGGCGGACTGGGCGGGGGTGATGGTCTCGTCGTTGGCGCGCACCATGCTGATATCGGCGCCGATCTGGTCGCGTGGCTGGAGAACCAGCATGCGCTCGATGGCTCCGGAGAGCGTGGCCATGGCTACCAGGGACATGACCCCGAAACTGATGCACAGCAGGGCGATCCATATGCGCTGCCCGCCGCGGCGCAGGTTGTTCACCGCGGTGCGCAGGTAGAAAGCGGCCCGGCTCATACGCCCATCCCGGCCGGGTAGTGCAGCTCGCCATCCAGGGTGGCCTGCGCCACCGGTACATCCACCAGCCGCCCATCGATCATGTGCAGCCGCCGGTCGCCCCAGCTGGCCACCTGGGGATCGTGGGTGACCATGACCACCGTCAGGTTGAGCTGCGTGCGCAGCTCTTTGAGCAGGGTCAGCACCTGTTTGCTGGTAGCGCTGTCCAGGTTGCCGGTGGGCTCGTCGGCCAGCAGCACGCGCGGCCCACTCACCAGGGCGCGGGCGATGGCCACGCGCTGCTGCTCTCCGCCTGAGAGCTGGTAGGGCATGTGGTGGAGGCGGTCGGCCAGGCCGACGCGCTCCAGCATCTGGCGGGCCAGCTGGCGGGCCTCGCGGCGCCGGGGACCGATATAGAGCGGCGTCTCCACGTTCTCCTGGGCGGTCATGGTGGGGATAAGGTGGAAAGACTGGAACACGATCCCGATGGTGTCGTTCCGAAAACGCGCCAGTTGGTCCTCAGAGAGGTGGCTGATTTCCATCCCGTCCAGGTAGATGCTGCCACGGGTGGGCCGGTCGATGCCCGCCAACAGGCTCAACAGGGTAGTCTTGCCCGAGCCGGAAGGTCCGGTCAGGGCCACCCATTGGCGTTCGGCTACCGAGAAGGTGATGCCGCGCAAAATGTGCAGCTCGCGCCCCCCATGAGAGAGGCTGCGCTGGAGATCGTTGACTTGAATGACGTGGTTTGCAAGCATAATATACCTCACAGCAGGCTAAGTGCTGTGAGTATATCTGCCTGGCGCGGCCACCGGATCGGCCCAGGGTCTGATTTTGGATCAGACCCTGGCCGGGGCTAATGAATCTCGACCGGGCAGGAATACACCCGCCGGGGCGCCTTGATCCGCTCGCGCCCTTCGACGGAGAAGTTCCCCACCAGGCGGATGTCGGCCGAAGAGCTGCCGAGCATGACCTCGAAGAGGCCAGGCTCGACGGAAAGCTCCAGGTTCTCGTCGTAATAGGCCAGCATGGCCAGGGGCAGCTTG
>JAAZNB010000110.1 GCA_012798515.1 Chloroflexota bacterium | reverse complement strand
GGGGTAAAAATGGCTAATTTCTTTTAGCAGGTCGGGCCTCCGCGCCCGACCGAACACGGCCAGCCAGGGGAGCCGGCTTACCCGCACCGCCTCGGGCATGCCCCGGTGATCTGCTCGGGAGCGTGAAAGTTGGCTTTCGCTTCAGGCGCGGGACGGCCGGGGCGCCGGGGCCGCCGTCCCTCCGCAACGGAGGGACGGGTTTGGCTAGATCGCTCTAGCCAACCTACGCCAGGCCGGTCTCCCCCCAGGCCGCAGAGCCCCTTCTGTAGCAGATCAGGTTTCCACAGAGTGCCCCGCCAGGGGTAAAGTGCCCGCAGGGCGTGCCCGAGCGTTCAAGGTGGATGAAAATGTCAGGGCAGGCAGAAAAACACTACCGGACTGGCACGGGAGGTCTCGCCGTGGGCTCCCCGCCGCGACTTACATGCTTTCGGCGCGCTCGCGGATGCCGCGCATCATTTTTTGTTCCATCAGGAAATGCACCGGCTCCAGTACGCCGCGCACCATGGCCCCCATGAGCGGCGTGGCCGGGTATTCGGCCCGCAGGCGGAAGACCATCCGGGTGGTGTGGGGACCGGTCTCGTGCAGGAAAAACACCCAGGTGCCGTCCAGGTAATTGCCACGCCGGTTGCCCACTCCCAGGTCATGGCCGGAGAACATGTCTATTGTGCAGCGGGTGACCAGGTAGCGCGCCGCCTGGAGATCCTGGACGTGAAAGGCCAGGTAAGGCGGCGGGGCGGCCGGGATGGCGTCGCCGATCTTGAGCTCTTGCAGCTCGGGAATGATGCGCCGGGTGGATTGGCCTTCCATGAAGTCGCCTGCGCCGGCGGCCTCTTCCAGCTGGTCGTAGCTGTACCAGCCGGCCCGGCCGTAACCGATCTGCACCAGCCAGGGCCAGACCTGAGCGGCCGGAGCGTGAATGGTGATGGCCCGCGTGGTGCGGTAGCCGGGCGATGACAGCAGATCATCCCCGGGGAGTCCGGCGTTGAGCTCTTCCGGCGTGGCGCCCCATTTCAGCAGCCAGTTGCGGATGCCCAGGATGTACACCAACAGCCCGCCCAGCAAAAAGCCCAGGCCGGCGCTCAGGGGGAGAAAAGCTTTTCTTTTTTTCATCTCATTCCTCACGTGGTCTTCCTTGGGTCAGGGACTGCTCTCAGGATAGCATGGGCGCAGGCAGGCTACAATCCTCGAACGTAGTCTCCTGCCCGGAGAAAAAGCCGGCGGGCGCTTCTCAGGCGGCCGGGTAGGGATATTCCATCTGGCGGGCCGTGCCGCGGGCGGCGTTGTCTCCCAGGTAGCGGGCCACCAGGTGTAAGGCCATGTCGATGCCGGCGGAGATGCCGGCCGAGGTGATCACCTGGCCATCCTCCACGTAACGTGTGTTCTCTACCACGGACACGTTCGGAAAGGTATCGGCCAGGAGCCGGGTGAATTCCCAGTGCGTGGTGGCGCGGCGGCCATCCAACAGCCCGGCTTTGGCCAGCAGAAAAGCGCCGGTGCATACCGAAGCCAGGAGCTCTACCTGCCGGCCGCGGGTAGCCACCCATTGCACCAGGGTGGTGTTGTCCATGCTGCGGCGCGCTCCGCTGCCGCCCGGCACGAGCAGGATGTCCAACGTTGGGCAAGTTTGCAGGGTGTAATCCGGTAGGACGCGCAGGCCGCCCACGGCGGTCACCGGGCCGTCTTGCTCGGCCACCAGCCGCACTTCGAACGGTCCCTGGACCTGATCTCTGCTCGAGCGAGCCACGCTGAAGACCTCGAACGGTCCGCAAAAGTCCAATACTTCTACATC
>JAAZNB010000109.1 GCA_012798515.1 Chloroflexota bacterium | reverse complement strand
CTTCCAGGCCGGCCGGCCCGCTCCGGAGCCACAGGCGCACCTGAAAGGCCTGGACCGAGCACTGCATCCAGCGGTTACCCCGGCTGTGGTGGGATACCTGGGTAGCCGCCTGCAGGGCCTGCGCGGCGCCGTCCAGGTCCCCCTGCGCCAGCAGCACATTCCCCAGGGCGAGGTGGATGTTGACCAGCGTCTCGGCGTTGCCCCATAGCCGGGCCAGGTGCACGCCCTGGCGGGCCAGGCTTGCGGCGCTTTCCAGGTCGTTATGTTCGTAGGCCAGAAAACTCATCCCGGCCAGGGCGCGGGCGGCCAGGGGCAGGGGACGCCCGTGCGCATCGCTGGCCAACCGGTAGGCCTGGCGCAAGGTGTCTGCCGCCCGGGTGAGCTGGCCCAGCTCGGCATACAGACCGCCCAGGGCGGAAATGGCCGGGACGGCGATGTGGATGTTCCCCGAGGCGGCGCCCATCGAGCCGGCTGAAGCCAGGGCTGCCATGGCTTCGGGCAGCTGGTATTCCATCAACAGCGTGGAGCCCTGGATGTAACAGACGATACTGCGGATTTGCAGCTCGTCCGGGGGCAGGGCCTCCAGCGCCTGGTGGGTGAGCGCCATCACGGCGGTGGCGTCGCCGTAGATCGAGGCCCGGTAAGCCCGCAGGGCGGCGACGTGGCCGAGCAGCATGCGGCGTTCGCCGGCCTGGTCCGGCAGTTGGTCTTCCACTGCTTGCAGAAAGGGGTCGATGGCTTCCAGGCGGCCGGTGAGAAAATGGATCCAGGCCTGGTAGACGTTGAGATAGGGATGCCGCCCGGCCAGGCCGGCCGGCAGGGCTTCCAGCCAGCCGGCGATGGTCATCATCTCGCCGGAAAACAGGATGGTCAGCGCCTTCTGTTCCACCAGGCCGGCGGCCTGTTCGACCTCACCGGCGGCCAGCAGGTGGCGGATGGCCTCGCCGTAGAAACCATGGGCGGCGTACCAGGCGCCCGCCCGGCGGTGGAGCTCGCCAGCCAGCCCGGGCTGCACCCGTTCGAGCTGGGTCTGGAGCAGGTCGGCGAAAAGGTGGTGGTAACGGAACCAGTGGCGTTCCTGATCCAGGGGGATGAGGAACAGGTTATTTTTCAGGATACCTTCCAGGAGGGCCTGGCTGTCGTCTCGCCCGGTGACGGCATTACACAGCTCGGCCGAGAGGCGTTCGAGGAGGGAAGTTTGCACGAGGAACTGGCGCGTCTCGGCGCTCTGGTGGTCGATGACCTCCTCGGTCAGGTAATCCAGGACGTAGGTATTACTGCCCGAGAACGAGCGCAAGAAATCGTCTACGTCAGGGCGGTCCTGCATGGACAGGGCGGCCAGCTGCAAGCCGGTGATCCAGCCTTCGGTGCGCTGTTCCAGGGCGGCCAGGTCCGTATCAGAGAGAGCCAGCCCGCGCAGCTGCCGCAGGTAGACGGCCGATTCCTGGGCGGTGAAGCGCAGGTCAGAGATGCGGATCTCGACCAGCTGCTGGCGGGCTCGCAGGCGCGCCAGCGCCAGGGGCGGGTCGGAGCGGGAGAGCAGCGCCAGGCGGAAATGCGGAGGCAGGTGGTCGATGAAGAAGGCCAGCGAATCGTGCACCGGGGCGGCCTTGACCAGGTGGTAATCGTCCAGGACCAGCAAGCGCAGCTGCGGGTAGGCGGCGATGGCGTTGATCAGGTTGGGGAGCACGGCCTCGGCGGAGAAAGGCTGCGGGGATTGCAAGATGGCCAGCAGGTCTTCGCCAAAGCCGGGCTGCGCGCTTTGCAGGCTGCGGATGCAATAGGCCCAGAAGCGGCCCGGGTCGTTGTCGCCCTCATCCAGCGAGAGCCAGACGGCCGGCGGGCCGGCCAGCCCGCGCACCCAGGCGCTCACCAGCGAGGTCTTGCCATACCCGGCCGGGGCGCACAGCAGGAGCAGGCGTTTCCCGGGCTGGAGACCCGCGTCTAATTTCTGTGCCAGGCGCTCCCGGGCCAGGATGCCGGGATGCGTTTCGGGAAGATAACACTTGGTGGCCAGAAAGGGAAGGTTCACGCGCCCTGTTCTCCGTTGCCTGGGGGATATGCGTTGATTCTACCCGATAACGCCGGCCGCGCCACGCCCGGCAGGCTTAAATGCTGCCGGGCTCGTTGGCCATGCGCACGATGCGCGGGGAAAACTTGCCCACCACCTCGACCAGGTCGTGCTGGGCGGCGATGACCTGGTCGATGGGCTTGTAAGCCTGGGGCGACTCGTCCAGCCCGCCGCCCAACAGGGTGACGCCGCGTTCCCGCAGGTAAGCATCGCGGGCCGTCTTGCTGATCGAGTCCAGGGCGGCCTTACGGCTCATGCGGCGCCCGGCGCCGTGCGAAGCCGATTCGAGCGAAGCGCTCACCCCGCGGCCGCGCACCACGTACCCGGCGTCGCCCATCGAGCCGGGAATGACGCCCAGCACGTCTTTCCCGGCCGGGGTGGCCCCCTTGCGGTGCACGATCACGATCCTGCCGTCCGGCAGGGCCTGGCGCCAGGCGAAGTTGTGGTGGTTTTCGACCACGGCCGCGGCTTCCAGGCCCGCGGCGGCGGCCACACGGTGGTGGATGATGGCGTGGTTGGCGGCGGCGAAGCGCCCGGCCAGTTCCATGGCCAGCCAGTATTCCTGCCCGGTTTCCGAGTCCAGCGACAGCCAGGCCAGGTGGCGCACGCTTTTATCCAGCTCGGGGTGCAGCTCCATGGCCAGCTTACTGTAGTGATCGGCGATCTTGAAGCCCACCGAGCGCGAGCCGCTGTGCGAGAGCAGCGCCAGGTACTCCCCGGGGAGCAGGCCCCACAGGGGCTCCTGCAGCTGGAAAACGCCCCACTCGACGAAGTGGTTGCCGCTGCCGCTGGTGCCCAGCTGGCGCACGGCGTTGGTTTGCAGGCTCTTGAGCAGGCGGGTGGCTTCCCAGGCCGGGTCGTCCAACACGGCGTGCTCGGGGCGCCGGCGGGCCGGCCACTCGACGCCCACGCCGAAGGCGGTCTGTTCCCGCAGGGCGTTCTCGAACAAGCCTTTCTTTTGGCCCAGCAGGTCGGGCGAAACCGGGTACAGGGAAAGGCGCATGCGGCAGGCGATGTCGACCCCCACGGCGTAGGGGATGACGGCGTGGTCGGTGGCCAGCACGCCGCCGATGGGCAGGCCGTAGCCCACGTGCGCGTCGGGCATCAGGGCGCCGGCCACGCTGACCGGCAGGCGCATGGCGTTGTCCATCTGGGCCAGCGAGCCTTCGTCGATGGCCTCACGGCCCCAGATGGGATAGGACAGTGGGGCGGGGCGTAGTTCGCCGGCGGGCGGCTCGGCTTTGGCGGCCAGGCGCAGGCACTCCTGCGCCAGAGCGGCCAGGCCGGCATCGGCCAGGAACCGGCCCGGCTGCCGGCGCACCTGGTCCAGGTGCGCCAGGATGGCTTCACGGTCGAGGCCCTGGCCGGCCAGCCCGGCGGCGGCTTCTTTGGCCAGGCCGATAATTTTGCCGTCCGGCCAGCCGTGGAGTTTGAGGATCTTGCCGGTGACGATGTCCATACGCGCCTCCTGGCGGTTTTGTATAAGAACCTATCCGAAGAATATTCGGACAGATACCAAGCCATTTCTGTGTGGAGTGACAAAAAAAGACAGCCACTGCGCAACGTGACTGTCCTGGGTGGAAATGGTATAGCCCTGGTGGGGATCACCGGACGGGTCAGGTTGACCGGCTTACGTGACGTATCCATGTATGGGGCGCACGATGGCCGCCTTGTCCCGACGCGTGAGTTGAGCGTTGCATTGTCTTGATTATAGCAAGCTTTGCCGGCGGCGAGTAGTTTGGGGGCCGGGACTTTTACCAGCAGGTCCGGGCCTCCGGTGCCCCCCGCCCGGCAAGGGATTTGCCAATATTGCAGCGGCGGGCGCCATGCGCCCGCCGCTGCAACAACCCTTCGGTCAACCCGCCGGCGGGTTTTGCCACCATTGCCCACCATGCCGGGTCCAGGCCGTTCGCCAGGCGGCAGTGGTGGCTGCGGTCAGCGCCAGCGTGTATTCTGCGGTCTGCTCTCCACGTTTCAGCCACACGATAACCTCCTCCTGCGATTCCCCCGGCCGGGCCCCGATGGCCTGGATGCCGGCCCGCGGGAGGTAGGAGAGGATCCACCCCTGGCGGACTTTGAGGTCTTCCTGGATCACGACCAGGTAGTTGCTGGTGAGTAGCAGCAAAACGTTGGCTGCCACCGGGCGCTGCAAGATCAAAAAACGCTGTTTCCAGATGCCGGGTTGGAAGACCAGCTCCTCCACCTGCTCACCGGGCAGCAGGCCGTAGATCTTCAGCCCATTGGCAAATTTCAGCGGGAGCTGCGCGTAGGCCTGTTGGATGCCAGCGGAGAACATGGCCTGGGCGAGGACGGCCCCCCGGGCTTCCCGGGCGTTCAACAGCAGCCGCTGCAGGGGCGGCGACAGGTACGACCAGGCCACGGTGTTGAACTCCATATCCAGGTGGGTGGGCCGGCCATCTCCCCGGGCAACGATCTCCAGGCGGCCATATAAGAGCAGCAGGGTGGCGTGCAGGTAGAGCAGATCCTGGCCGTCGAGACGGGTGATCTCCGGCCCCTGGCCCGGCCAGATGGAAGCCAGCAGGTGGATGACGCCGCCAGGGGTGAAGACCAACCCCTGGCGGGGGATGTATTCCCAGCCGCGATGGACCTGGGGCGGGAAAGAGAGGAGGGTGTGGATGGATAGGCCGGCGGTCTGCTCCGTCACGGCGGAAGATTGCAGCTCGGGTGGCAGGCTGGCCACGTCTTTCAAGACTGAAACGTGCCGGTCGAAATCGCGCCTGGTCGCTTCTTTTTTGAGCTGCGCCAGGCGCCTGGCGCGTTCGTCACCTCGCTTGATCATGGCTCCCACTCGCATTCTACCCGCGGCTTAGATGCCCCGGGCCAGGTGGTAGTAGAGATCGTTCCAGCGCAGCTCTTTCTTGAATTCATCCAGGCAGGTGTTTTCGTCGATCAACAGGAATTCCATTCCGGCCATGTCGGCGAAATCGCGCAGGTGTTCGGCCTGCACGGCAAAGCTAAAGCTGGTGTGGTGAGCCCCCCCGGCGTAGATCCACGCTGCGGCGGCCACTTTGAGGTTGGGGCGCGGCAGCCACAATGCTCGCGCCACAGGGAGTTTGACCAGTGGCGCGTCGGTGGGCACGACATCCACCACGTTGGCCACCAGGCGGTAGCGCTGGCCCATGTCCATGATCGAGGCGCCGATGGCCGGGCCGGTATTGGCGTCGAAGATCAGGCGCACCGGGTCGGCCTTGCCGCCGAT
>JAAZNB010000645.1 GCA_012798515.1 Chloroflexota bacterium | reverse complement strand
CGCGAGACACGCTGGCACCGCTCGCAGCAGGTGGAGCCGCTCCCCGGCGGCGGCCTGCTGTGGCGCGCCCGCATCGCCGAGCCCCAGGAGATGATGCCCTGGGTGCGAGGTTGGGGCAGCGACTGCGAGGTGCTCGCCCCGGAGGAGATGCGGACGGAGATCCAGGCCGAAGCGCGACGGTTGATTGAACTATACGGAGAGGATCAGCAAAAATGACTTATTACGCCCACAGTAACGCTGAAGGGAAAGAAAACTGGCAGCTATTGATTGCTCACCTGACCGGCACCGCGGCTCTGGCGGTCGAATTTGGCCGGGATGCGGGGATCTCAGACTTCGCTTACGTAGCCGCCCTCCTGCACGATATTGGCAAGTATTCCCAGGCGTTCCAAAAAAGGCTGGAAGGCGCCCCCGCCAAAGTAGACCATTCCACTGCCGGCGCCCGAGAGATCATCGATCTCTTCAGCCAGGATCAGGCCCAACAGTTCATCGCCACATTGTTAGCCTACTGCATCTCCGGCCATCACGGTGGATTGCTCGACTTCGGCAGTCCCATAGACCTGGAAAATGATGGCACGCTCCAGGCCCGTTTAAAAAGGCAGCTGCAGGATTACAGCGTCTATGCCCAGGAAATCGAAACCGTGGCTTTAAATCTACCTGCCACGCTTCCTATCCGGCCTAACCGGCGCTTTCCGGGGTTTTCCCTGGCATTTTTCACCCGCATGGTCTACTCCACTCTGGTGGATGCAGATTTTCAAGAAACCGAAACGTTCATGCAGGGGAAGAAACCACGCGGCGGATACGCAGACATTGCTGAACTGTGTAACCGTTTTAACCGGTTTCTGGAACGCTTCGACCGGCCCCAAACCCCCATCGATGTACAACGCACACAAACGCTCAAAGCCTGTATCGAAAAAGCCGGCCAGAGGCCAGGATACTTCTCATTGACGGTGCCTACCGGTGGCGGGAAAACCTTCACTTCAATGGCCTTTGCGTTAAATCACGCCATTGCCAACGGGATGAAACGCATTATTTACGTCATCCCATACACCAGCATTATCGAGCAGAACGCCGCCGAGTTCAAAAAGTGCCTGGGAAGTGACCACGTCCTGGAACACCATTCCAATTTCGATTGGTCTCCCAGGGGCGATCCCAACCAGGCTAGCACCGCCGACAACTGGACAAACAACGCTCTCCAGAAGCTGAAACTGGCGGCTGAAAACTGGGACATTCCGATTGTCGTCACCACCAACGTACAGTTCTTCGAATCATTGTTCGCCAACCGCTCTTCCCACTGCCGTAAATTACACAACCTGGCCAGGAGCGTCATCATCTTCGACGAAGCCCAGATGCTGCCCCGGGAATACTTGCAGCCCTGTCTCTACGCAGTGTCAGAGCTGGTCAATAACTACCGTGCCACGGCGGTCTTCTGCACAGCTACCCAACCACGCCTGGAACGTTTCCTGCCGGAAGATCAGCCGGTTCAAGAACTGGTCCCTAATCCCAATAAACTGTATGACTTTTACAAACGCGTGAAAGTCGTCCACCTGGGAAAGCGGGACGATGAATCTATTCTCCGCGAGCTCAAAACCCATCTCCAGGTGTTGTGCATCGTTAACACCCGCAAACATGCTAAAGGTCTATTTGCCGGGCTGGAGAACGCAGCCGGCCGTTTCCACCTCTCGACGCTCATGTGCCCGGCCCATCGCAAGAACGTACTGGCATCGATCCGCCAACGTCTGGAACAAGGGCAACCCTGTCGGGTGATCTCTACCCAGATTATGGAGGCCGGTATCGATGTTGACTTCCCGGTAGGTTACCGGGCTATGGCCGGATTGGATTCCATCATTCAGGCAGCCGGCCGTGTAAACCGGGAAGGCAAACAAGCGGTGGGTGAAATGTTTGTGTTCGAGCCCGATTCCATGTTTGTCAAACGCACTCCGGCGTACATCCAACAAGGCGCGGACCTCGCCAGAAGCATCCTCAGGGAATATGATGACCCGGTCTGCCTGGAGGCCATCCGGTCTTATTTTGAGCAATTGTATGACTTTCAGGGGAAACACGCCTTCGATGCCCATCATATACTCGAATACTTTGATAAAGGAGCCCTGGAACCCAATTTCGATTTCAAGACTGCCGCGGAAAATTTCAAACTGATTCAAAACCATACTATCGCCGTCGTGATCCCCTACCAGGACGGTGAGTCCGCTCTGCGTGAATTAAGTCATAGTCAATATCCAATGAGTTATTCCAGAAAATTGCAGGCCTATACAGTCAATATTTACGAACAGGAATTCCAGGCGCTGCAAGGAAAGGGGTTGGTAGATATCTATGCAGATGTGTATTCGGTGCTGAACGATATGAATTATTACGATGCCGAAACGGGTTTGATTTTGCCCGAGAACAGCGGCGGTGACGCAATCTTCTTCGACGGCTGATGAAAGGAGGCCCCATGGGATACGGTTTTACCATCAGAGTGTGCGGTGATTATGCCCTGTTTACCCGTCCGGAAATGAAAGTGGAACGAGTAAGCTACGACGTGCTCACACCTTCGGCCGCACGCGGCATTATCGAAGCCGTATATTGGAAACCTGCCATCCGTTGGGTGATCGACAAGATTCACGTGCTCAACGAGATCGAATTTACCAATATCCGGCGCAACGAGGTCAGCGAGAAAATATCAGAAAGCACCGCTCGCCGTCTCATGAACGGCGCCAGCAAAGAACTGTTCTACCTGTCCTCCAACGACGCCCGACAGCAGCGAGCATCCATGGTCTTGAAAAACGTAGATTACGTCATCGAGGCGCATTTCGAGCTCAACCCTGAAAAAGCCGGGCCGGAGGACACGGTGGAAAAGCACTACAACATTGCCCTGCGCCGTTTCCGCAAGGGACAGTATTACAGCCCGCCATGCCTGGGGACGCGCGAGTTCGGTGCCAACGTGGAATTGATCGAGGCAGACCCGATTCCGGCCAGCAAGCTGTCCGGCGAGAAAGACCTGGGCTGGATGCTATACGACATGGACTTCTCAGACCCACAGGACATCAAACCCAAGTTCTTCAAAGCTGTCATGCAAGATGGGGTAATCGACCTGACTCAATTACAACTGGTGAGGTGAGCCCATGATCCTACAAGCGCTCAATCGCTATTACGACATTCTGGCAGCCGACCCCGATAGCGGCATCCCGCTTTACGGGTACAGTGTCGCCGGGGTAAGCTTTGCCCTTGTCCTCTCACCCCAGGGAGAATTGCTCGACGTACTGCACCTTTTCGACCAGGTGCAGCGGGGTAAGAAAACGATAGAAATAGCCCAACGAATCACCGTCCCCGAGCAGGTCAAGCGTACAGTGGGTATCACCCCCAATTTCCTGTGTGATAACTCAGTTTACGTTTTAGGGCTAACCAACCGAAAGGATGCAAAAGATCCCAATTATGCGGTCAACCGGTTTACAGCCTTTCGGGACTTCAACCTGGATCTGTTGGAAAAGGTGGACAGCCCACCCGCCCGGGCGGTCTCAGCTTTCTTGAAGCGCTATGACCCTGACCAGGGCAGTACAATGCCGGCTCTCAAAGATCAACTGGAAGAGATCTATGGGGCCAACCTGGTGTTCAAGTTGGCCGGCAGCCCGGGTTTCGTACACGACGATCCCCAGGTGCGCGCCGCCTGGGAGGCTTACAAAGCCACGACAGGCAACGAATACCTAGGCCAGTGCCTCGTAACCGGTGAAACCGCCCCGATTGCCCGCCTGCATCCCAGCCTGAAACGAGTTTATGGGGCACAGTCTTCCGGGGCAACCCTGGTAGGTTTTAATGCCAGCGCATATGAATCCTACAACCGCGCCAGGGGACAGGGGCTAAATTCCCCGGTCAGTGAGAAAGCAGCCTTTGCCTATGCGACTGTTCTGAACTATCTACTCTCGGAAGAAAACCGCAACAACCAGATCTTGATCGGGGACACCACCGTAGTGTACTGGGCCGAGAGCACCAACCGGGCCTACACGCGGTTGTTCACCAGCCTGTTTGGGGGAAGCCAGGAAATGCGTGCAGGCGATGCAGAGGAAGAGCCGGCCCGAGATAAGCCAGCCGAGCTACGGCTGAAAGACATCGCCGTCCGGCTGCAGCGCGGCCAGGGTTTGGATATGCAAGAATTGTTGGCTGGCCTGAATCCAAACACCCGTTTTTACGTCCTGGGCCTGGCGCCCAATGCCGCCTGGGTTTCAGTGCGTTTCTTTCACACCGACCCGTTCGTAAAAATGGTGCAGAAAGTCGTGGCACACTATAAAGATCTACAAATCATCAAGGAATTCGATAACCAACCCGACTTGATCTCTCCTCGCCAGATTTTGTGGGAGACCGTCGTCAAAGAGTCGTCCAATCCTAAATCGGCGCCTTTGTTGGGTGGGGCTTTGTTCCGCTCGATCCTGACCCAGGCGCCTTACCCGGCAGCTTTATATTCTGCGGTGATCAACCGTATCCGGGCAGAAATGGATGATAGAGAGAAAGGCACCCGCAAAATTAATTACGCACGCGCGGCCATCCTCAAGGCTGTTCTCCTGCGTAAATATCGTAACCAACCCCAACATCCCATTCAGGAGGTTTTAACAATGGCTCTCAATGAACAATCGACGCTTCCCGCCTATGTGCTGGGCCGGCTCTTCGCCGTGTTGGAAAAAGCACAGCAGGAAGCCATCGGTGACGTAAATGCGGGCATCAAAGATCGTTATTTTACGTCCGCCTGCGCCACGCCCGCCAGCGTCTTTCCTGTATTACTGCGGCTTTCACAGCACCATATTTCTAAAGCAGACCATGGCCGCTCGTTGGACCGCCGTATTCAAGACATTCTTAACCTGTTGGATATCGAAAAGAACCCGATTCCCGCTCACCTGTCTTTAGACGAGCAAGGCGCTTTTGTGCTGGGATACTACCATCAACGCGCCGCTTTCTTTATCCCGAGAGCGAATCCGAAACCTGTCGAAGCTCTACCGGCCGAATAAATTACACCCCATTAAAGAATTCACCCAAGGAAGGAACTCAAAATGAACGAGCCTATCAAAAATCGCTATGAGTTTGTGCTGCTGTACGATGTCGAAAATGGCAACCCCAACGGCGATCCAGATGCCGGTAACATGCCCCGCATCGACCCGGAAACCGGATATGGCAT
>JAAZNB010000644.1 GCA_012798515.1 Chloroflexota bacterium | reverse complement strand
GACCTCGGCCCTCGCCCGGAAACGGCCGTGGGCCGCCGGGAGCTATGGCCCTGGCTGGCTGCCCTGGCTTTGCTGGTTTTGCTGCTGGAATGGGGCCTGTATCACCGCCGCCCGTTGCTGCCGCCCGGCCTGCTTCCCTGGCGGCCGGCGCACCGCCGCTCAAAAGGGGAGGGGTAAGGCATGCACTTCGAAACTCCCCTGGCCTTACTGCTGCTGCTTTGCCTGCCCTGGCTGGCCTGGCAGGCCTGGCCCAGGCGCGGCCCATCCTTCCGGCGTGAGCTGGTTGCGCTGGCGTTACGCGTGTTGATCTGCCTGTGTCTGGTAGGCGCCCTGGCCGGCGCTCAGCTGGTCAGCCGGGTAGACAGCCTGGCAGTAGTCTTCCTGGTAGATCGCTCCGATTCGGTTTCCCCCGCGGCGCAGGCCGCCCAGCTGGATTACGTACGCCGGTCGATCCAGGACATGGGCCCTGACGACCAGGCCGCTATCGTCGCCTTCGGGGCCGACGCCCTGGTCGAAAGGCCCCTGTCCCCGGCGCGGGAACAGGGCGAGATCGCCTCGCTCCCGGCCAGCGGCCAGACCGACCTGGCCGCTGCCATCCGCCTGGGCATGGCCCTCTTTCCACCCCAATCCGCCCGGCGGATGGTCATCCTGTCGGATGGCTTCGAGACTCGCGGCGATGCCCTGGCTGCCGCCCGCCTGGCCGCCGAAAGCGGCATACAAATCGAAAGTGTCCAGACCGGCAGCCTGCCCGATGCAGAAGCCCTGGTAAGGGCGGTGGACGCTCCCCAATACTTGCAGCAAGGCGAAAATTTCGACCTGCACATCGACCTGTACGCCAGCCGCGCCATGCCGGCTCAGGTGCAGGTGTTGTCTGCCGGCCGCCTGCTGTACAGCGGCGCCCAGCAGCTCAAGGCCGGGGATCAGTCCTTCAGCCTGCCCCTGACGGCGGAGACGGCCGGTTACCAGCGCTACCAGGTACAGGTCATTCCCCAGGCAGACGCTTACTACCAGAACAACAGCCTGTCCACCTTCGTGCAGGTGGCCGGGCCGCCGCAGGTGCTGGTGGTGGCCCCGCCCGCCGGCGAGCCCACCGGCCTGGACAACCAGGCCCGCCCTGAGGAAGCCACCCACCTGGTGCAGGCACTACGGGCGGCCGGTTTCCAGGTTGAACAGGTAGAACCGGTGGACCTGCCCGGCGACCTGCTCGGCCTGGCCCCCTATGCCGCCCTGACCCTGGTGGACGTCCCGGCCCGGGAACTGGCCCCGGAGCAAATGCAGGCCGTGCAGTCTTACGTGCGCGACCTGGGCGGTGGTCTGGTCGTGGTCGGCGGCCCGACCAGTTACGGTGTGGGCGGTTACTACCACACACCTCTGGAAGAGACCCTGCCGGTCGAAATGCAGCTCAAAGACGAACAGCGCCGGCCTACCCTGGCCATGGTGTTCATTATCGACCACTCCGGCAGCATGGCCACTACCAGCAGCGGCGCCACCAAGCTGGAACTGGCCAAGGAAGCCGCCATCCGCTCCGTGAGCCTGCTCTACCCCACCGACCGGGTTGGCGTGATTGCCTTCGACGAAAGCGCCGCCTGGGTGGTGCCTATGACGGAACTATCCGACCCGGCCAGCGTGCAAAATGCCATCGCCGGTATCGGCGTGGCCGGCGGCACCGACATCCTGGCCGGCCTGCAAGCCATGGCCAACGTGCTGCCCGGCGACCCGGCCAGCGTCAAACACGCCATCCTGTTGACCGATGGCGGCGCCGATCCCGCCGGCATCCCCGCGCTGGTCCGGCGCCTGCACGACGAGGACGGCATCACCCTGACCACCATCGGCGTGGGGCCCGACGCGGCCAGCTTCCTGCCTACTCTGGCCGAGATCGGCGGCGGCCGCTACCATTTTGCCGCCAACCCGGGCAGCATCCCCAGCATTTTTACCGAAGAGACCAGCCTGGTGATGCGTTCTTACATCGTCGAGCACCCCTTCTACCCGGCCCAGGCAGGCTCTTCGCCCATCCTGTCCGGCATCCCGGCCCTACCCCAATTGTTGGGCTACGTCGGCGTGACTGCCAAAGACACCGCCCAGACCATTTTGGTCTCCGACCTGGGCGACCCGATCCTGGCCAGCTGGCAGTACGGGCTGGGCCGGGCCGTGGCCTTCACCTCGGACGCCACCGGCCGTTGGGCACAGTCCTGGCTGGGATGGGACCAGTTTGCCGGGTTCTGGGCCCAGACGGTTGGCAGCGCCATTCGCGACCGGGCCCCGGCCGTCCTGGACATGCGCGTCCAGGGCCAGGGCCCAACGACCCGGTTGGTGGTTGAAGCCCAGGACCAGGCCGGCGCCTACTTGAATGGATACAAAATGGAGGCCCGCCTGGTCGATCCGGACGGCCAGGCCCACACCCTGCACCTGGAGCAGGTCGCCCCGGG
>JAAZNB010000643.1 GCA_012798515.1 Chloroflexota bacterium | reverse complement strand
GACATGGGCCATGCGGTGAACACAGGATTTGAGCATCAGCATGGCCAACGCCAGACAGGTCAAGCCTGCCAGGGTTCCCCCTAGAAGGTGTTATGAACTCCCCTTGCCCCGGCGTCCCGGGTAGGGCGACTTCTTCTGTAGGGTGCGTTGGTAACGCACCTCTTTTTCCGGTCGTACCGGCCCCCGGTCGCAGCAAACGTGCCAATGTGGGGCGGCGGCCATTTTCACGTTCCCGCGCGGACCACCGGGGTATGCATGAGACGAGTCGGGTAAGCCGGCATCCCTGGCCGGCCGTGTTCGGTCGGGCGTGGAAGCCCGACCTGCTGAATGAATTTGGCCATTTTTACCCTATCGGGGCACCTTGAAAGCCCGACCTGCTAAAAGAGGTGGTTCTGCGGCCTGGGGGGAGACCGGCCTTCCTCGCCCTGGCGCTCCGCGCAGGGCGTCTGGAGGGGGCGCTCCGGCGCCCTTCACGGCCATTGCAACCCGGCTGCTCTGCGACCCGAGATGGCGCGGGTAAGCCGGCATCCCTGGCCGGCCGTGTTCGGTCGGGCGTACCCCTACGGGGCACCTTACCCCTTCGGGGCATGATATGGAAGCCCGACCTGCTAAAAGAAATTGGCCGGTTATAATCCACCCTTTTCAACCTTGGTGCGAGAAACACGCGGTTCCACCTCCTCTTTCCACCCCAACTCAGACCAGGGGTGGATCTCTTTCCACCCCCTCAACAGCTATGCTATGCAAGACAAAACACCTTGCTGTTGGAGGATCCACATGTTTCAGAGCACCACACTATCCCTGAATATCCCTTCCAGGCTCGGGCTGGAAGATCAACGCATCTGGGAAAAATCCTGGTATTTCCTCGGCCGGGCCGCGGTGGAGGCCGCCGCCCCGCTCCTGTTCCGCATGGACATCGCCCGCCAGGCCGCCATCCCTGCCGGCGCCAAGATCCTGGCCGCCAATCATCCCAGCACGATCGACCCGGTCATGCTGACCACGCTGGTGCCCGAACAGGTGGGCATCTTGATCAGCGAGACCCTTTTTAAAGTACCCGGCCTGGGCCGTTCGCTGCGCATGGCCGGGCACATCCCGGTGGAAGAGGGCCGCGGCCAGGCCTGCCTGGAGAGCGGGGTACGCTATCTGCAAGCCGGGCGCACGGTGGGCATCTTCCCCGAAGGAGCTATCAGCCCCCTGGAAGGCGGCCTCCACCGGGCTCACACCGGCGTGGCCCGGCTGGCCCTGGCCGCCGGCGTCCCGGTGATTCCCATCGGCTTCGCCCTGGAGCGCCAGAACCTGCGCCTGGTCGAAACCGTGGTCGACGGCCGCCGGGAGACCGGCACCTGGTATCTGCACGGGGCGTACGCCATCACCGTGGGTGAGCCCATGCGGTTGAAGGGCAACCTGGAAGGCCGGGCCCAGGTGCGCGCCGCCGCCGGGCAGGTCATGGAACGCATCGCCCAGCTCTCACGAGAGAGCGCCCTCCGCCTGGAGACCGCCCGGCGGAGGAACACCGCCGGGCGGTGGCAAAGCCCCGCTCAAGACGAAGCGCTGGCGTAGCGCCGCAGCGCGCCGTGAAAGAACAACGAAGCCGCCGCTAACAAAACCAGGGCCAGGGCCGCACCGGCGGCTGCCCATCCCAACGGCAGGCGGCCGGCCAACGCCTGGGCCGGGAAAGTGGTCATCAGGCCCACCGGGATGACCCAGGTCAGCGCCAGGCGCAGCCAGCCGGGATACAAATCCACCGGGTAGCGAGCCATCTGGAACAGGGCGTCGAACACCCAGGTGAACATGAACCCCGGGCTCCAGAAGACCAGCGCGGTAAAGGCCAGCAGCAGGGCATACAGGATGATCACCCCCGCCAGCAAGGAGACCACAAAGGCCACCCAGGCCGCCGGCGGCAGGGCCTGCCCGGGCAGCCACACGGCCACGGCGATGACGCCGCAGCCCAGGGCCAGGTCGAACAGGGCGAACAGGTCCCAGCGCCGCAGGCTGACGTAAAACTGGGTCGAGACCGGCCGCAGCAGGGTAAAGTCGAACACGCCGCGCCAGATCTCGCCGTCCATCCCCGCCAGGGCGTCCAGGCTGGGGCCGATCACCAGGCCGCGCAGCGCCGAGATGGACAGGTACACCCCCAACAAGGCCAGGGCGGCGGGAAAATCCCAACCGCGCAGGTTTTGCACCTGGCCGAACAACACCGCCACCCCGGCGATCCCCGTGCCCAGATTGAGCAACGAGTTCAACAGGTGGATCCAGAAATTGGCCCGGTAGGCCACCTCTTCCTGCAGAGAAGCGCGCAGGAAGAGGCCGGTCAAACGCAAGGCGTGCATCTCAACCTCCTACGGCTGCATAACGGTGCAGCCCGGCGCGCCACACCCAGGCGCACGTGCCCAGGGCGACCGCCAGCCAGGCGGCCTGGACGGCAAACCCGGCCGCCATCGCCGCCGGGTCGAGCTGTCCGGTGAGGATCTCGACCGGGAAACCAACCATGTAACGGAAGGGCAGGTACACCGACAGGGTGTGTAAAGTCCCGGGCAGCAGCGCCGTGGGCGCCACCACGCCGGCCAGCAGGAACACCAGGGCGTCTTGCACGGCCAGCAGCGCGTCGGAACGGGTGGCCCAGAAGGCCAACAGCGCCAGCCAGTAGCCCCACAAAAAACGCAGCAGCCAGGCCAGCAGCAGCGCCGGCACGAACAGGGCCGCCTGCCCGGCAGTGACGTCCAGCTCGGGGCGCAGGAACAGGGCCAGCAGCCCGGCCACCGGCAGCACGAAGATCATGGTGACCACCTTGCCGGCCACTTCGTTGGCCAGCACCTGGTAGACGAAGGGCACCGGGCGCAGCAGCCAGGCATTCAGGTCACCGATGCGGATCAGGTCGCCCACCGTCCAGTTGGTCTGGGCGTAGGTGAGCTGGTTGACCAGGATCAGGATCAGGTAATAGGCCACGAACTCGCCGCGTCCCATCCCGGCCAGGCGGCCCTCCCCGGCGGCCACCGACCAGACGAACAGGTAGATCAACGGCGGGACCATCCAGCCAAAAGCCAGCAGAAAGAAAAAACTACGATATTGGAGCCAGGCAGCCCAGCTCCGGCGCACCAGCGCCCAGCCTCCCCGGTCGATCATAGCGCCCCCTCCTGGTAGATGCGGTCGATCACCGCCTCGATAGGTGGATCCTCCACCGACAGGTCGGAAACCGGGTAGTGGTTCAGCAGGTGGGTGGTCAGTGCGGGGGCCTCGCGGCGCGGCACGCGCAGGGTCAGCCGGCCATCCTCTTCCCCCAGCCATTCTACCTGGCCGGGAAGCTGCGGGCGGGCGTCCGCGGCTCCATCCACCAGCGACAGGCGCAGCAGTTTGAAAGGCGCCAGCTGTTCCGCCAGCCGGTTCAAAGCGCCGTCATACAGCAGCTGCCCGTGGTGGATGAGCAGCACCCGTGGGCACAAGGCCACCACATCGGCCATGTAATGGCTGGTCAGGATCACCGTCGAGCCGTGCCGGCGGTTGTATTCGGCCACGAACTGGCGCAGCCGGCCCTGCATCTGCACGTCCAGGCCCAGGGTCGGCTCGTCCAGGAACAACACCGCCGGGCGGTGCAGCAGCCCCGCCACCAGCTCGCACTTCATGCGCTCCCCCAACGAAAAGGTCCGTACCGGGCGCTTCAGCAGGTCTCCCAGGTCGAGCAGGCTGACCAGCTCGTCCAGGCTGCGCCTGAACTCGGCCGGCGGCAGATGATAGATCTCGGCCAGCACCGAAAACGTATCCAGGGGCGGGATGTCCCACATCATCTGGCTCTTGTTGCCCAGCACCATGCTGATACGGCGCAGGAAATCGCTGCGCCGCTCCCAGGGAACGTACCCGGCCACCTGGGCCTGCCCGGACGTAGGGTGCAGCAGCCCGGCCAGCATCTTCAGGGTGGTGGTCTTGCCCGCCCCATTGGGGCCGATGAAGGCCACCATCTCACCCACCCGGATGGAAAATTCGACCGAGCGCACGGCGTGGACGTCCTCGTAGCGGCGTTGGAACAGGCTCTTGACCGCGCTGCCCAGCCCCTCTTCCCGTACCGGGACACGGAAGGTTTTGGTCAGCCCTTCTACACAAACAATATTCTCATTCACAGTGGTTTGCCTCCTCTATTTCTATTGTCCAACCCTGGTGGAATAATGGAGGGTTGCCCGGCCTGGAACGATCTGGGAGCGAGAACGTCTAAGGAAGGTATGCTGTATGGACCTCAATCGGGAGAAGGAAAAAGACATGCCCCAATGGTTATTAACGGCCTTGATCCTCCTGCTGGCGGCCTGCGCCGGCGGGACCCCGTCCGCCCCGGCGCCCTCCACGCCGGCCGCCGGCATCGACTGCCCCTCGGAACAATGCCGGGCGCCACAGCTGGATGAGGCCGCCCGCGCTGCCTGTGCGGCCGAGACAGCCCGCAGCCTGGAGGCTTTCCAGGGCCTGCGCCCGGATAGCACCTTCGAAGAGCTGTGTGCCCAGGCCGGCCCGCCGGATTGGGAAACCGGCAGTGGTCTCTTGATTTACATTTACGAGCTGGAAGACGGCAGCACGCTGTGGGCCGGTTTTGCCGGCCCCGAACACCTGGTCTACGCCCGGCAGGTTGGCAGCAATGGCCAGGCCACAGACCTGCTCACTCCCTGAAGGCGCAGCCGGGCCGGTGGCGGCCCCCAGAATGCAGGTATTTTCCTGACAAACACAACGGAAAATTTCACCCTCCTGGCCGGAACTATTTCGGCCTCAAGTCGTCAACACACTAAAGGCCCTCAGTCTGGTTTTGATCTGCCAAAGGAGGTAGAAGATGGAAAAGATTATCAAGTTCCTGCTCGTGGTGGCCTTTGTCATTCTGGTCAGTGCCGTCGCCTTGCACTGACTCATCGCCGCTCCCCGCCTGGCCGGGTCACGCCGGCCCTGCCTCCCGGGGAGTTTTTTTATCCCCCATCCTGGTTAAGCACTGAGCGCCCGCCCCCGGTTTAGGGGCGGGCACTCGACAAATTTAACCCACGTGTACTTCCGGCGAGGATGGAAGGCCAACACCGCCGGCGATCAGTTCACCTGGTGGGTACGTCTGAAAGGATATTCCCGGATGAAGCGCAGGAAGGTCCGCACCACCATGGGATCGAACTGCTTGCCGGACTGTTCCTGGATGTATTCCAGCGTGTCCTCGCTGCTCCACGCCTTGCGGTAAGGCCGGTCGTTGCTCAAGGCATCCCACACGTCGACCACGGCGAAGATGCGCGCTTCCAGGGGAATCTGATCCCCTTTCAGGCCGCGCGGGTAGCCGCTGCCATCCCAGCGCTCGTGGTGGCAGTAGGGAATGACCAGCGCCGGGATCAGGTACTCGATGGGCGAGAGCAGGTCATAGGCGTAGATAGGATGGCGGCGCATGATGATCCACTCATCATCGGTGAGCGGGCCCGGTTTGAGCAGGATGCGGTCCGGGATGGCGATCTTGCCCACGTCGTGCAGCAGCCCGCCGCGACGGATTTGCAGCAGGTCGTCCTCGCCGAACCCCATGGACTGGGCCAGGTTGATGGTGATCTCGGTCACGCGCTGGGTATGGTTTTCCGTCTCGTGGTCGCGCAGGTCCAGGGCGTGTACCCAGCCTTCCAGGGTGCGGTCGTAGGTCATGGCCAGCTCGCGGTTGCTGCGCTGCAGGTCATTGAACAGCTGGGCGTGGTCGATGGCAATGGCCGCCTGGCCGGCCAGGGTCTCCAGGAAATTGAACCATTCCTTGTTGGGGTTGAGCGGCCGGCGGTGGAAGATCTCCAGCACGCCTTTGGCCTTGCCCATCACCATCAGCGGGACGCCGTAATAACTGACGAAGTTTTCTCCGGCCAGGGCCAGGTCACGCGACATCGAATCGTGGTTCTCCATCAGGTTGCGCACCGCCACTACCTCGCCGTGCAGGGCCGCCCGTCCGGCGTGCCCTTCTCCCAGGCGGAGCTGTACGTTGCTGAACACGTTGGAGCGGAAGCCGCGCCAGGCAGTGACCTTCAACATCATCAGGTGCGGGTAGAAGATGAGGATGTCGGCCGCATCTACGTCCAGCAGGCTGGTCACCTGCTCCAGGAGGATATTGCAGGTCACGCGCACATCCAGGCTGGCGGTAATGGCCAGGTCGATACTGCGCAGGGCGGTCAATTGCTGCATGTTGCGTTCGGTCGTCTCGTGCAGGCTGGCGCGGTGGATGGCGCTGGCAGCCATGTCGGTGACGGCCGTGATCAGGTTGATTTCGTTTTCGCTAAAGCGCGCCTGGCGCCCGATGTACAGGCAGCCCATCGATTGCGGATTCCCCAGAGAAATGCGCAGCACGTTTTCGGACTGGTCGAACAGGTCCGGGCGCAGGCTGCGCAGATCGATGTCCGGGCGCCCTTCGGTCACGGCAATCCCGGTGTCATCGATACGGAAGGGAATGGGCGTCGTCCAGCCGGCCGCATCGGACCAGATCCCGTAGGCCTGTTCGATCACACATTCGTGGCGGGTCAGGTTGTAAATCGACAGCAGGGCCCCATCCATGGGGATGGTCCGGCCGAGTTTGTTGAGCAGCACCGGCAGCATTCCGGCGCGGGTCGAGGCGACCAGCAGCTCGGAGGCGATCTCCTCCAGCACACCCAGCTCGTCAGCCCGCTGGTGTACTTCGCGGAACAGGCGCCCATTCTCCAGGGCGATGGCCACCTGGGCCGCAATCGACTGCATCAAACTTAGGTGGCCCTGGTCGTACGATTCAGGCTGGAAGGTCTGTACCGACATGGCGCCGACGACGTTGCCCTGTACGATCAGGGGAACGCCCAACCAGGAGCGCGAGGGAAACACGCCGTGCTTGGGTTGGACCGGCGTGTCGTCCGCCAGCATGTCGCGCACCAGCAAGGGCTGCTGCTGGCTCACCACCCAACCGGTCAGGCCGCCGTCGTCCAGGGGCAGGCGCAGACCCTGCCATTCGCAAATGGGCTGGTTAGCCTCCACGGCGTAGATGATCTGGATCTCCTGCGTGCAGGCGTCGTAGACGGCCACCAGGAAGGTGTCCACCCGCAGCAAGGCGCTGATTTGCTCGTGCAGGCAGGCCAGCATCTCGTCTACGTCCAGGATGCTGCTGATGGCTACCGCCGTGGTATTGAGCGAGACCAGCTCGTTCTTCTGGCGATGGGTGGATTCCAGCAAACGCACCTTGGCAATCGAGTTGGCCAGCTGGCCGGCCAGGGTCACCAACAGGCGTTCGTCGTCCTCACTGAAGGCATTCAGCTGAGGGCTTTCGGCGTTGATGACCCCCAGGATAGAATCGCCCACTTTCAGGGGCACACACAGCTCCGAGCGCGTGTCCGGCTCACCGACCAGGTAAGCCAGGTCGGTGGATACATCGGCAAGGCGGCGCGGGCTTCCGTTTTGAGCCACGCTCCCGGTAATGCCGTCCCCCAGCGCCACGTCGCGCACGAATTGCCCTGCTTTTCCCCGGTAAGAAGGATGCACCTTCAGCCGCCCGCTGTGTTCGTCGAGCAGCAGGACGCCAAAGTGATCGGGGTAGAAATTCTGGCTAAAGATCTCGGTCACCTGGGTGATGAGCTGGTCTTCCCCGGCCACGTCAGTGGCAGCCACCGAGGCGGCGTGCAGCGCCTTCAGCTCGTCCAGCTGGCGCAGCAGGGCCTGTTGAGACTCGCGCTGTAGAGAAATGTCGTAATAATTGACCAGCACGGCGTAGATGCCCGGCTCGGCCAACAGGTTGCGGGTGATACCCTCCACCCAACGCGGAGACCCGTCCCGGTGGCGCAGGCGAACCTCGAACTGGATGACGTCCTTGCCCTCCTGGAGGAATTCATGATAGCGCTGCAACAACACCTGTCTGTCGCCATCGTACAGGTCGGCAAAATTTCGCCCGATCATCTCGCTGGGGTGATAGCCCAACATGCGTTGTGTGGAAGGGTTGGCGTACTGGACGACGCCCTGGTCGTCCAACAGCAGGATCGTATCCGAAACATTCTCCACCAGCTTGGTGAAGCGCCGCTCCGAGATGCTCAACAGCTGTTCCAGCTGGCGTTTCTCGCGGCGCAGCTGCCAGCATTCCCGCACGTGACGCACTGTGATGGCGTGGTATTCGGGCAAACGCAGCAGCAAACGCCCGTCTGCGCCGGCATCCAGGCACGCTGCCGCCATGTCTTCTTCCCCTTCTCCGGCCAGGACCAGGAAGGGGATCTCCCGGTCGCGAGCCCGGGCCGCCTGCAACATGGCCTGCCAGGGCAGCTCTTGTAGGCCTGGACCGGCGAGGATCAGGTCGGGAACGACGTCAAACTGGTCGAAACCATCGTGGCCATCATCGATCCGGTAATCGACGTCAAAATCAGCCCGGCGCAGGGCAGCGATCACGGTTTGGAGAGGTTCGAGATCCTTTGTAACTGCGAGTAGCTGTAGTGAGTTCCCCATAGTTTCCTGTTCGTTGAAATTATTCTCGGGCCCGTCAGTGTTCCATTGAGGGATGGTCGTCTTCTCGTACCAGGCTATTCTGGCTACCACAAACCGGCTAGAGCATTACGTATATTTGCAAGATGTATGCCTTTGGGTTCCAAAAATAGTAATTCATAGCAATCTCAAAGAATTTTGCAGTTAAAAACCACTCTCTTTCTGGTCTACACAGCACTCTCTACGGCAGAAAAATATACTGAGCCGGGCAACTCGACAGGGAAAACCGTAACACTACAACCGGAGAAAAACAAAAACGAGCAAAACGGCGTGTGAGATGAATTTTTCAGGGATTGCCTGGGGGATGCATTGGTCTTACCCCGTGTCAGGGAAATAGTTTTCAAACGATTAACTTATCGGTAGTTTTTACTGAATATTAAGTAGATATTTATAGACATTTCTGCCCAATTTTTGTATGGTGTTACCGTGGAGTGGTGGGCCCGCCCACTCCATTTTTTATTTCTTCTAGAAGAAAGTAACTGCCCAGCCCGAGGTAAAAGTGCCCTCCCTACGTTGGTCAGTTACCAGAAAATTTAGGATTACTTATATGGAACTTACCTGGATCGAGAAAACCATGACGCGGTTGGGCCTGCAGCACAGTGTGCGCAAGCAGATTATCTCTTTAATGGGCGCTACTTTCCTGATCATTCTCCTGTTCAGCACGTTAGCAACCTATACCTTCACGGCCAGATCCGAGGCCGGCATCTGGCAGACGCGCCAGCAGAAATCGACGCACAATACGGCCAGCCTGATGGCCGCCTATCTGCAACAGGCTCGCCAGGCGCTGTACAGCGTTTCTCTCTTGGGAGAGGATATGCTCCAGGAACGACCCGAGGCGGCCGAGGAAATCCTGGCCCACAGCCAGGCGCTGCCAGAGATTGCCTTTGTGCATTCCGGTGGCCAACTGAGCAGCAGTTATACCGGCGACCGGGCGCTGTTGAACGACCTGTCCGGCGCCGAGCGAGCCGCCTGGTTCCAGGACGCCCAGGCCGGGCAACTGGCGATCAAAACGGTAGAGGGCAGCGATTACCTGGTGATGATCCTGTTCTCGTCCCCAGACCAGGCCGTGGCCGGCCGCCTCCCCCTAAACAACCTGAACGCCATCACCAACCAGGGCCAGCTGGGAAAAGCGGTCAACTTTTATCTTGTCCAGAAAGACGGCCAGATCATCGTCGGTTCGGACACCGCCCCGGCAGAGCTCGACAGCCTGCCCAACGGGCCCGCAATGGAAGCCATTGCCCAAATCGGGGATACCCAGTGGTACGGCAATTACACCAACCCGCAGGGCGAACGGGTGTACGGCGCGGTCGAACCGGTCGAGGGCACCGGCTGGGTGCTGCTCTCCGAGTTGCCGGTGACCAGGACCAAGGGGGACAGCCGCCAGGCGGCCTTGATCTTCCTGGTTGGTTCTCTGCTCATTGCCATTCCAACGTTCAAGACCCTGTTCGCCTTCCTGGACCGGCTGCTACTCCGCCCCCTGCGAGCCATCCAGAACGGCGCCGTCGAAATCGGCGCCGGTAACCTGAATTACCGCATCGAACGCGAAGAGCGTGATGACGAGATGGGCAAGCTGGCCACGGCCTTCAACCACATGGCGCAGCTGTTGTGGCAGCGCGACCAGCAGCTGGCCGCCCAGGCGCGTAACCTGGCCATGGAAAACGCCGAGCGCAAACGGGCCGAAAATGCCCTGCAAATCATGAACGATGTTTTGGAAGAACGGGTGGCTCTGCGCACCACGGAGCTGACCCAGATCAACCAGGCTTTACAGGTGGAGATCACCGAGCGCAAAAAGGCAGAAGAACAATTACAACACGACGCCTTCCACGACACGCTGACCGACCTTCCCAACCGGGCCCTGTTGATGGATCGCCTGGGACAGGCCGTCGAGCGCGCCAAACGCCGTGAAGACTTTCAATACGCTCTTCTGTTTATGGACCTGGACCGCTTCAAACTGGTCAATGACAGCCTGGGACACGCTTTCGGCGACGCTCTGTTGTGCGCCCTGGGCGAACGGCTGCAATCGTCTCTGCGACCCTCCGACACGGTGGCGCGCATCGGCGGGGACGAATTTGTCATCCTGGTCGAGGATATCAAGGACGACGAGGACGCCGCCGAGATCGTGGAACGGATCCAGGAGATCTTGAAAGTGCCTTTTGTGCTGCAGGGCAGGGAAGTCTTTGCCCCCGCCAGCATGGGTGTTGTACTGGGCAAGCCGCGTTACGATCACCCCGAAGACGCCTTACGCGACGCAGATATCGCCCTTTACCGGGCCAAGACCTTGGGCAAGGCGCGCTACGAGCTGTTCAAACCTGAGCTGCGCGTCTGGGCCATCCAGCGTTTGGAGCTGGAAAACGACCTGCGCAAGGCCCTGGAGAACCACGAGCTGCACCTGCACTACCAGCCCATCCTGTCGCTGGTCGACGATAAGGTCACCGGGTTCGAGGCGCTGCTGCGTTGGGACCACAAGCAACGAGGCAACATTCCACCGGTCGATTTCATTCCCATCGCCGAAGAGACCGGGTTGATCATCCCCATCGGCCGCTGGGTGCTGGAAAGGGCCTGCCAGCAGGTCATGCTGTGGCAGAACCACTTCCACTGCGACCCGGCGTTGACCATCAACATTAACATTTCCGGCAAGCAGTTCACCCAACCCGATCTGATTGAACAGATCCAGCAGGTGCTGCAAGACACCGGGTTAGATGCCAGTAACCTCAAACTGGAGATCACCGAGTCGTTCTTCATGGAGAACATCGATTTCGCTGAAGACATTCTGATCCGGCTGCGCAACCTGGGGGTGCAGTTGCAAATCGACGATTTCGGCACCGGCTACTCTTCGTTTGGCTATTTACAGCAGTTCCCCATCCACACCATCAAGATCGACCGTTCCTTTATCAATCGCCTGGGCGCCAGCGGGAACAAGACCGAGATCGTGGGCACCATCCTCACCCTGGCGCGCGACCTGGGAATGGAATCGGTGGCCGAAGGGGT
>JAAZNB010000642.1 GCA_012798515.1 Chloroflexota bacterium | reverse complement strand
TTCGATTACCCGGAACGCCCCCGCATCCATTTCTTGCAGGGAGACATCCGTGACCGCGCCGCGGTGCAGTCACTCATGCCCGGCATGGACGTGGTGGTGCACACCGCAGCGGCCCTGCCGCTGTACACGGAAGAAGAAATTTTCTCCACCGACATCGGTGGCACGCGAATCCTGCTCGAAGAGGCCACCCAACAGCACGTCGGCCGGTTTATCCACATTTCATCCACAGCTGTGTATGGCGTGCCGGACCACCATCCCCTGTTCGAGACCGACCCGGTCATCGGCGTCGGCCCCTATGGCAAAGCCAAGATCGAAGCCGAGAAGCTGTGCTTCGAAGCCCGCGAGAAGGGCATGTGTGTCTCGGTGCTGCGCCCCAAGTCTTTCGTGGGCCCGGAGCGCCTGGGCGTATTCGCCATCTTCTACGAATGGGCCAAAGAAGGGCGCGGCTTCCCCATGATCGGCTCGGGTGACAACCGCTACCAGCTGCTGGACGTGGAAGACCTGTGCAACGCCATTTACCTGTGCATGACCCTCGACCCGGCCGTGGCCAGCGATACCTTCAACATCGGTGCGGCCAAGTTCACCACCATGAAGCAGGACTACCAGGCCGTGTTGGATGCCGCCGGTTTCGGTAAACGCATCATCGGCTTCCCCGCCGGCCCGGTGATCCTGGCGCTGCGCATCTTCGACAAGCTGGGCATTTCCCCGCTGTATCCCTGGATCTACGAAACGGCCTCGAAGGATTCTTTCGTCTCCATCGACAAGGCCATCGAAAAACTGGGCTACTCGCCGCGCTACTCCAACCAGGACGCCATGGTGCGCAACTACCAGTGGTACCTGGAAAACTTCGACACCATCCAGAAGGCCACCGGCGTGACCCACCGCGTGCCCTGGAACCAGAAGGTCCTCAAACTGGCCAAGTTCCTGTTCTAGTCCCGCACAGGGCCGGCAAGGTGTATAAACGTATTGGGCCGCTGTGTGCGGCCCAGCGTTTTTAAACAGGATCCCTTCTATACCTACTCTTCGGTATATATCCGGCAAAGCAACGGGAGCGGAATCGTTCAACGTCGCCGACGGCGCAGCACAGCCGGGCAGCCTTGCCCGCCCGCTCCCCAAGCGAAAGCCGCCTTTCTCCATCCCATCGGTCGCCCGGTCGCACGATTTCCACCCGCGCCCCGTTTCTATTCCTTCCAACCCGGCGCCGCGGCGCGGGGGATCAACGCGCCGCGACGGTTTTCTGGCCCCAGATGGTCAAACCTGGCCCTTTTCCCCGGCAGGGTTGACAGGGCAGGTCAAAGCAAGGGATAATGAATTACTCTTGAACCAGCGAAGGGAACAGCATGTCGCCGCGGCGCCAGACCCCCCTAACTCACGAATACATCCTGCTCGGGTATCTCTACCACACCCCGATGCATGGCTATGACTTGTACAAAGCCCTCCAGGGCTCCGGCAGCACGCCGCTGATCTGGTCGCTCAAACAAAGCCACCTGTACGCCCTGTTGGACAAAATGGAAAAAGAGGGGCTGCTGGAAATGAACGTCATCCCCGGGGAGACCCGCCCCGATCGCCAGCAGTACCACCTGAGCCCGGCCGGGCAGGAGTGCTTCCTCTCCTGGGTATCCAGTCCTGTCGAGCATCCCCGCGACATGCGCCAGGACTTTCTCGGCCGCCTGTACTTCGCCCGGCGCCTGGGCGGGGACACCGCCCTGCGCCTCATCAACCAGCAAAACCAACGCTGCCAGGAATGGCAAAATGGCATGTGCGCCCAGGAGGCCGCCTTCGACGAGGGTCAGGACTACGAGCGCCTGGTCTTCCGTTTCCGCATCCTCCAGGTACAGGGCATGCTGGACTGGCTGGACGAATGTCGTCGCGCCCTGGCCCCGGCGGAGGATACGCCATGAACGCTCCCATATGGCTGATTACCGGTGATCGCGGCGCCGGTAAAACCACCCTGTGCCGCATGTTGATCGATGCCGCCCACCGCGCCGGGTGGCGCGTGGGGGGGCTGCTCTCGCCGCCGGTACTGGAAGGGCGCGAACGAGTCGCTATCGACGTGGAAGACCTGCGCAAAGGGGAACGCCGTCGCCTGGCCAGCCTGGCGCAGCCAGGAACGCCCGGCGAGGTGCACACCTGCCGTTGGGCTTTCGACGCGGCTACGCTGGCCTGGGGTGATCAGGCCCTGCGCCAGGCCCTGCCCTGCGACCTGCTGGTGATCGACGAATTGGGGCCGCTGGAGTTCGAACGCGGCCAGGGCTGGACCTCAGCCTTTGCCGCCCTGGAACATGCCGGCGCCTACCGCATGGCGCTGGTGGTGGTGCGCCCGGAGCTGCTGGCCGCCGCCCGCCGCCGCTGGCCCCAGGCCGAGATCCTCACTCTGATGGCCGTGGAACAGACGCCCTCCCTGGCGGCTTCGCTGGAACGCGAGTTCTTCACCCCCACGAGAACGCCGTAGCGATTCTTCTTTTAAAACCCACCGTTTCAGGACAAGAAAAATAGACCGCCCACCCTGGGCTCACACCGGCGCTTACGGATAAGCGCGCTCCAGCCAGGAGAGCGGGTCGACCTGCACGCCGTTGACCCACACCTCCCAGTGCAGGTGTGCGCCGGTCACCCGCCCGGTGCCGCCCACCAGGCCGATCTGCTGGCCGGTCTCGACCGTGTCGCCCACCTGCACCTGGATCTCCGACTGGTGGAAGAAGGCCGAATACACGCCCCAACCGTGGTCGATCACCGTCGTCCCGCCGCGCACGGTGAGGAAATCGGCAAACACGACCACGCCCGGCGCCGGGGCCGTGAAGGGCAGCCCCACCCCGCCGCCGTAGTCCAGGCCGGTGTGGAAGTAGACCGTGGTGTCTTCGTTGTAACGCCGGCGGGTGCCAAACCACGAAGTAATCCAATCGGGGTCGTAGCCCGGTACGGCAAAGACCCCGTCCCAGTAGCGCTGCGACGTGATCGGGGCCACCAGGGCCGCCATTTGCTCGTTCTCCGGCCCGGTGGAGGCCGGGTCGATGGTCTCGGGGGGGACCTGCAAGGTCTCGTGAGCGTACCCCGCCGCCTGCAGCGGCAGCCACTGCTCGAAACCGAAGGGCGTGCCGTCCTGGTAACGGCCGGAGATCACCAGCGGCGCCAGTCCCGGCTCGGCCATGGCGTGAATGCCCTGCAGGGCCACGTAGCCGCCCTGCTCGTCGGGGAAGAAATGCAGCGCATACCCGTTCAGGCTTCCCCCGGCCTCGCCCGGCTCATCCAGCTGTAAGCGCAGCACGGCCGTCTGCCCCTGCACCAGCGGCAGGGCATCCACCTGGATGTCCACCGGCAGCGGGCTGTCCAGGCCGATGGCCTCTCCCCCGCCCGGCGGGCGGGCGTACAGCTCGTCCCCGGGCAGCGCCTGCCAGGCGGCTGCCAGCTCGTTTTCACCTGCCAGGTGATACGGGTTGGCCTCGGCCAGCACGGCCGCTTCGAGCAGGCTCTGGCCGCGGCGCAGCGGGCGCACAAAGGTATAGGCCCGGGATGCGTCCGGCTCGGTCAGGATCAGCTCTTTGCCCAGGTAGGCCTGGGCCGGGCTGGTCAGGTAGTTCAACTGCGCCAGGCGCGCCTGGCTGGCGCGCGTGCGCCGGCTGATGCCCGCCAGGGTCTCCCCCAGCCCCACCGGCCGGGTGACCAGGGTGCCGCTCAGCCCCTCCAGCCCGGGGATGATCACCGGCTGGCCTACCGAGAGGGCGTTGGGGTTCACTTGCGGGTTGGCCGCCAGCAGGTCGGCGGCGTACAGGTTGAAGCGCAGGGCGATGGTGGTCAGGGTATCGCCGGGCTGCACCAGGTAGACCGGCAGGTCAGGCGTTTCCTCCTGCGCCCGCACCGGCGTAACCGGCAAGAGCAGCAGGGTCAGCAATAAAAGGACGAGTATGCGATGTGGTTTCATAGGGTATTGACACGATTATAACAAGCATTTATAATACTCAGCGCGTTCCTCGATAGCTCAATCGGCAGAGCGGGCGGCTGTTAACCGCTAGGTTGTAGGTTCGAGTCCTACTCGAGGAGCCTTTT